>NZ_LWFT01000612.1:0-11857 GCF_001635105.1 Oleiphilus sp. HI0079 | reverse complement strand
CTGATGCGTCAGTAATTGTTCCGGAAATCATGATCGGCAGCGCGTAGCCTTCGTCTATGAAAAACTGCTCGGTAGCATATATCGCCGCTTTAGCATTCAGCGTGTCGAAGATCGTCTCGATCAGAATGATGTCGGACCCACCCTCGGCAAGGCCTTTTACGGCTTCATAATAGTTATCATAGAGTTCTTCGAAGGTGACATTACGATAACCGGGATTGTTTACGTCCGGGCTGATTGATGCGGTTCTAGAGGTTGGGCCGACGGCCCCTGCAACGAATCTAGGCCGATCTGGCGTCTCGGCGGTTTTTTTGTCAGCCTCTTCCCGCGCAATTCGGGCGGCTTCATAGTTGAGCTCGTAGACTAGCTCTTCCATGTTATAGTCGGCCTGCGATACCTTTGTGGAGTTAAAGGTGTTGGTTTCAATGATGTCTGCACCAGCATCAAGATATTCACGATGGATGCGCGCAATCGCATCTGCTTGAGTCAGACACAAAAGGTCATTGTTGCCTTTGACGTCTTGTTCGATATCCGCGAAGCGTGTACCTCGGTAATCCTCTTCAGAAAAACCTAATCTCTGAATCATCGTACCCATAGCGCCATCAAGAATGAGGATGCGTTCCTCTATTGCCTTTAGGAGGGCTTCGGTACGTAATGCTTTATCTGTCATGGATTTACCTTTTAATGAAATATTCCGGCAGGCTGCCGCTTTCGCGCTTTGTTTAACGAGTGAGCAGGCGCGCAATAATACCTGAACGGAAACTATATTGAAATGTTTTGATATAGATTATATCCGAGTGTTTTACTAGGTCTTTATCAATTCAACGGAAAGGTCTAGAATTAGCGCAAATTCTATCAGGTGTATTTATTTATGGTTACTGTTTCAGATTCGGCGCAAGTGTATTTGTCGTCATTGATTGATAAGCAAGAAGACTCCGGTATGGGGGTTCGTATGTTTGTCACTCAGCCCGGCACAAAAATGGCTGAAACATGTTTGGCGTACTGTAAGTCTGAAGATATTGTCCCTGATGATACAGTTGTTGATCTCAATGGTTTTAAGCTGTACGTCGAAACCAAAAGTATTCCTTTCCTTGAGGAAGCATATGTCGATTACGCAGAGGAGAAGATGGGAGGGCAGCTTACTATCAAGGCGCCTAACGCTAAAATGCCTCGGGTCGATGAAAACTCATCGCTCGAGGAGCGTATAACTTATCTCTTAGTGACTGATATTAACCCGGGGCTTGCGTCTCACGGTGGCGAGGTAAGTCTCGTTGAACTGACGGAAGATAACGTGGCTGTTTTGCGTTTTGGTGGCGGTTGTCAGGGATGTAGTGCCGTGTCCATTACGCTCAAAGATGGTGTTGAAAAGCGTCTGCTGGAAGTATTGCCTGAGCTTGCAGGGGTTAAGGATGCAACTGATCACACGGTGACCGAGAACGCTTACTATAAGTAGCTTGTTCTACTCGCAGGCTTATTTAACAGGCTGCAGACAGTTTGCAGCCTGATTGCTCTATCGCCCTCCGCCTACTTAACTGAGTTGAAAGCGATGGGTATCGCGCGCGCTCCAAGCTTGCTCGGCCTGTTCCATCGCTTCCTGCTGCGTTAGAGCGGGTTGAATGGTCTTAAGAGCGAGAGCTGCAGTAGTGATGATCGCTGCCTCTCCGTATTCATCCTTCGAGTCTCCACACCACAACATCAGCATGTCTTCGAAACTCAACTCTGCGGGCTTGGTATGACGCCGAGAGAACTTGGCTGGCCATTCTTCTGTCGTTAGCTCGCCGTTGGTGCAATCGTATGATACGCAGGCGTTATCCGGATTTCGCTCGATCTCTCCGCCTTCACCCTTCATTGTTACCGTTCGTTTGTATTCGAGTAAGCGAGCTGCCTCCTGATGGAGGGTTAGGTACGGAGGGTGAAAGACCCCCTGCAATATGTTTGGCGCATTAAGGGGGTTGATTAAGCGAGAAAGTGAGTGAACGGGCGAGCGAAGCCCTAGTGTTGATCTCAAATCAATCAACTCTGCCAGCTTTGGGCTTATGCTGTTGAGCGGCATATAACAAAAGTTGCTTTGCGCCAAGGCGTCTTGGCATTCACTCCACGAGGACGCTGTGTTCAATCCCAGTTTGTTGATAATCGTCTCGGTATAAATGCGATTGTTTGTGTGTCCGCTCGCGCCGTGCATGAAGACCCGATAGCCAAGTTGGGAAACCAAGCAGGCTGAAAATATAAACCAAGGTAGGTGGCGTCGTTTTCCTGCGTAGGATGACCAGTCTAAATCAACATGTATTTCTGGTGTTTTGAGATGATCTTTAACCGCGCTTACAAAGCCCGCCAGCTCTTCTGGGCTTTCTTCCTTAACCCGGATTAGCATGAGAAACGCTCCGAGTTGAATGGGCTCTGCTTGATTGCGCAAAATCATGCCCATTGCCTCTTTCGCTTCCTCTAGTGTGAAGGAGCGCGAGCCTTTTTTGCCTTTTCCTAGTATACGAACATATTGTGCAAAAGAGTGTTCAGAGACGCTTTGGCGAATGTTTTCGTGGGTGTTCATTAGTTGTTCACTTCTCGTGTAATGAGGTTAAAGGCAATTTAGAGGTTTCGGAAGTCCTGCGATTTTACTCGCAATTTTTGCAGGGCTTCCTGGGAAAAGCTGCAGAAGGTAGATGCTATTTCCCTTTTTCTCGCCAAGCTCTTCTTTTACTGCTTTAACCAAGATTCGGTTGGCTGGTGAAAGGTCGAATTCCGCGTAGAACTCTCTCAGCAACCAAAGCACTTCCCAGTGATCATCGTTTAGCTCGATGCCTTCTTCTCGTGCAATTGTTACGGCGACTTCTTCGCTCCAATCTTCGAGGTTTATTAGAAAGCCCTGAGGGTCGCGAGGGATCATTCGGCACACCACGCAACAGTTTTGTCCGTCTCAGAGGCGAGGGCGACGAAGGTATCGTATCCGATCTTGCGCCAAGGCATCGCCTTGGGAAGTCCTCTCGCCGTGTGGTCCGTCTCCAAAACATAAACTGTAATGGAATGTCGCTCTATCAGCGAATCAAGCTCTTGTATCGTTCGACTGTCCATGCAGGCATAACAAGCGTCTTCGATCAGTAAAACGCTGTCGCCTGTCGATATTAGTCTGAGCATTTTATGCCATGAAGTCGACTTGCTTGGGCTTTGATTGATGGTGTGAAGAGTAGCCATAGTGTTAGAACCGGATCACCGAATTGCTCTGCGCAAGCAGCGTTTGGTAGCTTTGGTCGTCGAGAAGCGTTGCGTTTTCAGGGAGTTCTTGGGAGCTTGTATCGGAGCCGGAAAAAATATAAAGCAGATCGATTCCATACAGAGGGAGGGCTTTCATCATCTTTGATAAGTTTTTTCGGCCAACTAATCCAGGCTCTTGTGAATTGACAAGCTGATAGATGGCATCGCCTTCAAAGACCAGCTTTACTTCTTGATCGAAACTTGCAGCTGCAAGAGCAAGATCAAGCGCTTCTTGGTTCGCGCTTGATGCAGAGGGAGGCTGCGTGAACACAATGACTAAGGATTTAATACTCATTTCAGGCTCCGAATGTTACAAGACGATCGGCTATGATGTGTGCCTCTATGAGCTGCCCTAAGCCCGAAAGCTCTCCTGATAGGTGCATGTTGTGCGTATCTTTGTTGTGTCGTTTTGCTTCGCTTTCATCAATCAATCCGCGCCTGGCTGCCGCAGCAATGCACGTGATGATTTCAATATTATTTTCCGCAGAAAAAGTTTGCCATTCTGAGTAGATGTTGAGCTCGTCTTGAGGCGGAGTTGCAAGTCGGGTGCTTAAATGGATTCCATCGCGATAAAGAAAAACGCGATAAATCTCATGTCCTTGCTTAATTGCGGCGCGACAAAACTGCAAGGCGGAATAAGGCGCTTGAGAAGAGTAGGGGGCTCCAGTAATTAGAATGGCAAATTTCATGTGGCTTAGTGTAATGCTGTGCGTAGATGAGTGGAAGCTGTATGNACAAAAAAGCCCGCAGCAAGTGCGGGCTTTTATTCAAGTTCTGTTCAAATTAATCTTCGCCAGCGAATGCTGTTAGTAGCTGAAGCAAGCTCAAGAACAGATTGTAAATTGAAACATACAAGCTAATCGTCGCTAAAATGTAATTTCGCTCGCCACCGTGAATAATCGCGCTAGTTTGAAACAAAATAGCCGCAGAAGAGAACAATACAAAGCCAGCTGAAATCATAAGCTGCAACCCTGCGATGTTAGTAAAGAAGCCAATCACCATGGCGCCAAGAAGAACGAAAAAGCCGATGGTTAAAAAGCCAGCCAAAAAACTGAAGTCTTTTCGAGTAATCAAAGCATATGCCGAAAGCCCAAAAAACGTGAAAGCAGTGAGGCCTAAAGCATTGGCGACTATAGGCATTGCTCCAGCACCTGCAAACATGCCAATTATCGGGCCAAGGGTGTAACCCATAAAGCCGGTTAGTGCGAATGTGCTTAAAAGACCCCAAGCGCTATTGCTCAGCTTTGCAGTCAGAAAGAAAAGTCCATAAAAGCCGACTAACGTTACAAGAATGCCCGGGCGTGGTGCGTCCATTGATAGATAAGCCACAAATGCCGAGAAGGCTAATGTTAGGCCCAGAAGCATGTAGGTGTTCTTCAGTATAGAAGCTACGTCTGTACCGAGAGCCGCCTGGCCACTACCCATGACCTGGCCAAGGTGGTCGGCGTCAGCAGAAGCTGCTTTCGCTTGAGGAAACTGTTTATCCTGCATCAAATTACTCCAAATTTTGGGGTGAAAACTATTTAGAAACCTTACGCTTTATAATAGGGTCACAGATCAAAAATACAACTGACAATTCTTTCAGAAATAGGCGTTGACACGCAATTTTTTTCGAGTATTATGCACACCCGTTGTCGCAGTCGTGGCAACGTCAGAAATGCGGTGAGCTGGCTGAGTGGTCGAAAGCACTGGTCTTGAAAACCAGCGAGGGTTAATAGCCCTCCCGGGGTTCGAATCCCTGGCTCACCGCCATTTTTCTTTTCCTGATTTAATTTATGCCTTCGGCTTTTGTCGCGATGATCGATTCAAAAGCTCATCGTTATAGTTCGCCTTCACTCCATTTATAGATATCACTAGACACAGCTGCGTTGTTCCTTGACGTGTTACTCCGAGTTCTAAGGTAAAGTCTCGATCCCAGGCTACCAAAGCATTGGTAATACCTCCTATGGTTTTCAGCTGTTTGCCATCATACGAAAGGGCTCTCGCTAGTTCGCGATCGTTCATTAAAATCCATGCCTTGTTCTGTTGTGAGTGGGTCTATAGCAGCATCACGATTTAACTTTTTTGGAATATGTAATCGATCAATAAAAATTAAAAGGCATTATTCGCTTGGATGAATTATGAAGACGTGTCGCTTAATTTTGCACGAGCGCCCATAATGAGTGTTTAACGAGCTTGGTCATTTCGATGTTAGGCTCCAAAGCCCAAGTGAGTGCATGTTATGAAATTTAAATGCGCTGCGGCGGACATGAGTTTTATTTCTTCAGCTCCGATAACGCTCCAATACGTCGTTGATATAAATACGACTCAGCAACGCGCCTATGAGGCTTTAGAAACCTCATCTTCATGGCCTCATTGGTTCCATGGTATGACGGCGGCTAGTCCTATTCATGAAGATAAAACTGGGCGCTGGCGAGAGGTTACACTAAGCGGTTTCATCCATTTTCGAGAGGAGTTTATCGCTTATGAACCTCCAAGCCATATTGCGTATCGAGTTGCCGCCGTTTCGTTGCCTTATGCAGATGAGCTCGTTGAAAGCTTTTCGATTGAACCTTTAAAAGAAGGCGTAAGGGTGACATACCGCATCGGTTTTAGAGTTCACCAATCGCTGCGGCCTTTAGAGTTTTTGATAAAACGACTTGGTGCGAACGCCTATAGAAAGTCACTGCATGCTTTTAAAGCATATCTCGAATCTGAAAAGGCAAGCGGTTTAGCAGAGCATAATTAGCGATTCGGTTTTCAGTTTGCAAAATTCCGTTCTCAGCATGTTGAAATATAGTGCGCATAATTGACTAACATTCTGATATTTATATAAATAATATGTTTGGCCTTGTTCCTGCTTATACCTTGCTTATCGAAGTACTTTCTTTAAAAGTCGGGTGGTCGTATGTCCCTTTGCAAAACTATTTTTTCGATAGTCTTTTCATTTTTCATGGTTATTAATGTACACGCTGTCACCCCCTTCGACGCGTGTCCAACAGAAGCATTTATAATTCAAACGCCTACGTCAAAGACGATTGCGTATGGTGTTGATCTCTCTACAGGAAGTTACAACACTCTGACACCCGACATGCAGACCAACAAGGTAAACGGCGCAGGGTATAATTTTCATGATGATTACATCTACGGTTGGGACTACGGCTCTGCAACACTTTCCAGATTTGGTAGCGAATACACTCCCGAACCTCTCACCATTGTCAGCGGCAAGATTGGGCGAAACTTTTATGTGGGTGATGTCTCTATAGAAGAAAACAAATGGTTTGGCTATCGATCAGGCCATGGCTTGTATTCCGTTGACTTGAACGATCCTGATGACAGCTTAGTGATGACGCAAGTTGCAACGTCATCTTCGATGGGGAATCCCAATCTTACGGATTTCGCTTTTCACCCGACGAATGGTCTGATTTACGCTGTGGATAACAATGGTTTTTTGAGAACGATTGATCCAATTACGGGTCAAACGACACGGATTCGCGAAGTATTGAATGAAGCTGGCGCAGGTTTTAACTTTGTTTTTGGCGCTCAATTTTTCGACGTAAATAATAACCTTTATCTTAGTAACAATGGCAACGGTTACATATATAAGATCGATGTTTCTGTAAGTGAGCCACAGGGCGTATTTTTTGCGTATGGCCCAACCTCGAGTTCTAATGATGGAGCGAGATGTGCGCTAGCGCCTGTCGTAAGCTCGATAGGATTAGATTTTGGTGATGCGCCAGACAGTTATCAAACTAGTTATGATTCATCGGGCCCGCGCCATGGTGAGAGTTCTTTGCACCTTGGTCTGTTGCTTGATACTGAATCGGACGCCTACGTTTTTCCTTTGAGTGATGACGCTAGCGATAACTCCGATGACGACGACGGTATCAATTTTGTTACTGGTATCGAAATTGGCACTAATTCCGTGATAAGCGCTGTTGCAAGCGAGAGTGGTGGATTTCTCAATGGCTGGGTCGATTGGAACCAAGATGGAGTGTTTGATTCCGCTGAGCAAATAGTAACTGACGAACCGCTTGCTAGCGGACAAAATTCGATCTCTTATACGATTCCCGTGTGGGCAAAAGAGGGAGGCACTTGGGCAAGATTTAGGTTGAGCAGCGTGGCTTCAATAGGCCCGGCAGGTGGTGTCTCTGATGGAGAGGTGGAAGATTATCCCATACAGGTGACAGGCGGAAATATCAGCGTCTCCTACTACCCGAGTGCCCAAGGGTTTACGACCATAGCATACGAGGATTTGTGGCCAATAGAGGGCGATTATGATCTGAATGATTTGCTGATGAATATGAGAATCGCAGAATATGCCATTGGTGATCAAATCATACGGGTAGAAATAGAGGGGCAAGTTGCTGCGATTGGGGCAGGGTTTAATAATGGATTTGCTATTCAGTTTCCATCTTTACCTCCTGGCTTGGTAAGAGAGCCAGATTTGGAGCTTGAGCTTAACGGCGTGAATGTAGATGGGCTGAGCTTGGAGGGTAATCAAACTTATGCGGTCGTCACAATTATGGAAAACGCTTGGTCAATGGTGAGCAGGGGTGAAGTCGACTGCGATTACTTTAGAACAGAGTTAGGATGCGGCTCAGCGATACGTCCAAGTTGGAAGCTGACCATGCCGCTTACGAATGGCGTGAGCAAAGCAGCATTTCCAGCACCACCCTATGATCCATTTATCTTTGCCACTCCCGGTACAACCCACAGTTCTATGGTGGACTCGGTTGTCGGCGGATACGCGGGCAAGCGATGGGAGGTGCACTTGAAAAACAACGCGCCAACGAACGCTCTGCATAGTGGTTTATTAAGCATCGGTGACGACACCTCCTCGATGTCCTTACAGCAATACTATCAAACCAGTAACGGGATGCCTTGGGCGATCGAGGTACCTAGTGATTGGAAGCACCCGCTCGAGAAAGTGGATATTCGTGACGCATATCCTCAATTTAAGGCGTTTGCAGAGTCTTCGGGAGCTGAACAGACGGATTGGTTTCTTGAGTCGAAAGCGCAATCAACCTTAATTTATGCAGATTAGATAGAGCGGAGCCGTATATGAACTCAAAGCATATAGACCTAAAATACATTAGATTATCTGGCATATTGCTAGCGTTGCTATTGTCCGCGTGCGCGCCAAGTGGTGGATCAAGCGATGACGCGAATGACACTAGCGCATTAGATGATAAAGGCGCAGAGGTGACGCAGCAAAACCTGGAAGTCGATCGGGATTTTGATTTGAGGTCGACTCAGGACCTGCAATTAACTGTGACCAATACAAATACTTCAGCGGGAGAGGGGTACTTATCTATTTGCCGCGCGAAGCAAGAGCAAGGCAATAATGTGATTGATTACGAAAACTGTCTGTTGCGCACGCGCTTGACGGAAGAAGTCTATATGACATCGCTGAAGCTGCCTGCTCACTACGACAAATTGTTCGCGGCATTGTGGATTTACGACGTTTCGATTCCACCCTCGATTTTGGAAATCTCTGAAGCTGAGTTAAAGTCAGGTGCGGCCTATCTGGCTCTTTAGACCTCTGAGTTCTATTTATAGATCTTCATCTAACCTTGCTGCAAACACCATGTAGATCAGAGTAGCGACAAGGTAATCAACATTTCAGACTCATAGGTGGGCACTTTAAAGCATGTGCCTTAATAAGTTTCCATGGACCTGCATTGCTCAGCATTAGTCTCAACGATTGATGCTGTCTTCATTCGAGAACTGATCAACCAAATCGCCTAATTTATTCGCGAGCTCAGCGATTTTAAGGCCGATATGGTCAATTTGCTTCGCTGCATGCGCTGACTCGTTGGTAATTTCGACCGTTCGATCCGTGTTGGTTTTGATGTGATTGACGAGTTCTGTATTTGAATTGCTGTTACTCGCGATCTCAGCATTTATGGAGGCAATATGCTCGCTCGAGCTAACCACTTGATCTAACGCAGTACCAGCAAGTCGTGATGAATGCGTGCTTTCAGATGTTGTACTTCGGCTTGCTCGCATCACGTCAACCGCGTTTGCCGTGCCACGTTTTAGCGCTTCAACTGTGTTGGTAATGGCTGCTGTCTCTTGTTGAATTTTGTGGGATAGGCTGCGCACCTCGTCCGCAACCACCGCAAAGCCGCGGCCATTTTCTCCAGCGCGCGCAGCCTCAATCGCCGCATTCAAAGCCAAGAGGTTAGTTTGTTCAGAGATAGAGTCAATGACGGCTAGTAGGTCTGCTACTTGCATGGTGTCATTCTCGACAGTCTGCAGTGCTTCAGCGGCCTTGGTAACCTCTTGTTCAACCATTTGTATTGTTTCTATTGAGTTGCCTGTTGCGGTTTTCCCATCAATCGATTGTTGTTTTGCTTCGTTTGCTGCGCTCAAAGCTTGATCCGCTCGTGAAGCATTGTCAGTGATACTTTCGGATATTTGGTTTATTGAGGACTGAATGTTCGTCATTTGTTCGTTTTGGTTTTCGGCTTGCTGGGTGCCGGCCTGTGCGAGCTGAGTCAACTTGGTGCTTTGCTCGACAAGTGCAATAGATGTTTGTTGTGTTTGTTCAACAAGATTGGCGAGCTTTGATACAAACAAGTTAAAGCTTGCCGCAAACTTAGATATTTCGTTGTCGCCAGAATCATTTAGCCGGCTGCTCAACGTAGCTTGGCCGTTAGCAATCTCGTGCATTTTTATGGCCATATTTTCGATGGGTTTAAATAATAGATTGGCACTGAAAAATATCAGGGTGATAGCGCATGCCGAGACAGCTATGAGTAAAATCAGCAAGCTATAACTAAGCTCCTTTGATAATTGTTGAGCACTTTCAAATGCTTCATTGGCGGTCATTTCGCTTATTATCGCCCAATTAAATCCATCCACCTCGATTGGGGCAAATGCAGAAAGCATTTCTTCCCCATCGTAACGATGAGTTTGACTAAATCCGGTTTCACCAGAGAGGGCGGCTCTGGTAGCCAGAGTGTCGATTTTTTGGAGCCCGATACCACTCCCTCTAGCGCGTATTTGCTCCAACGGTTGAGGTGTTTCTTGTTGATGCGCGCCAAGGTATTCAAGATATAGATTTAAGTCTTCGGCGTTGAGCCTGCTGGTATTCCGCAATTTTGAATCTGGCCCCACCAAATAGGACTCGCCACTTAATCCATAGCCTGTATCGATCCAAGAGCGATTGTTGGTCATGATCTCGTCAATTTTATCAATCGGGAACTGAACTATTAATACGCCGCGAACGCGTTTGAACTTCACAATCGGTGTGGCTATGAAGGCGACTTGCTCGTCTAAAAGGGGCGCATAGGCACTGAAATCTTCAAACGCCAGCTCTCCTTGTTGTAGCTCAAGTGATTTTCGGAATACGCGGCCTATGCCAGAACCGGCGAACACGCCATCTTTTATGTTGGTGCCTAGTTCAAATCCTTTTTTGAGCGAGTAGTTCACGCGTCCGCTTGGGCCAACCAAATAGATGTCCCCAAATCCTAGTTTGCTCGAGTAACCTAAAAACGTGCTGTGATAACCGCTGTGCGCTCCGCTAAAGGACGAAAACTCATTGCTCGGGCTCTCTAATTTTTCTTTCTGACCGACGGCATTCGGATTCTTGGCGATGTAGTGGTATTGAAGTATCCATGTGTTGGTTGAGAAGTTTTTAAAATAGAGCGCTTCATCGATCGGAGATTCCGGGTTTTGCTGATTGTACTTATTGAGGAATTCGCTTCGAACATACTATTTTACTTCGTCTTTTTGGCTCTGTGAGATACCACTAGATTGCTCGAACGAATCAAAAGTAGAGTCAAAATGAAAGCTTGCAGCGCCGGTGTTTTGATCGGCAGACATGAGCGCAAATTGCTTGGTTACCCCGCTCAGATAATCTTCTATGTGGGACTTTTTGAGCGCCAGTATCGAGGTGAGCTTGCTTTCTGTAATCGTGGCGATCGTTTGTGTGGATTTTGAACTTGCCAAGTAAATAGCAGTGAGCCCAACGAATAGTAGGCTCGAAATGAGAAGAAGAAGCGTTCCTGAAACTTGTTTGGTTTTAATCTTCATACTGCCTCTTTTGTTTCGCTTATCTGAAAACGCGACGCAGATTCAAAGTTGGGAAGCAAAAGGATAGTAGAGAACGATGGAAATAAAAGTTATTCCGAGGCCTATGTCTTTTCACTAGAAAGACCAATGGGCAAGCGGGTATGACAAAGCCTCTAAAGGTGATTGCGATACGTCTCGGGTGTTATGCCCATCCAGCGCTTGAAAGCGCGACGAAAGTTGGAGCTGTCATGATAGTTAAGTATTGCGGCAATCGCTTCAACGGACATCTTACTATCGCGCAGATAGCTCGTTGCCTGTTGCGACAGTATATGATCTCTCACTTTCCTAAAACTGGCCCCTTCGACTTTCAGTCTCCGTGCAAGCGTACGCTTGCTAATAAACATGGAAGCCGCTGCCGCTTCTTCACTGAGTGTCCCTGGCGGGTGAGAGAGCATCAGCTTTTTTAGTTTGAGCTCGACGCTGTTTTCGCCTGCATGTAATTGCGAGAGCATCGCTTCACATTGCTTAAATGCGAGCAGGTAGTTTTGTTGGTTTGCGGAGATATTTCCTATCCGACAAACTTCAATTGGAATTTTAACCACGGTGTGCG
>NZ_LWFT01000611.1:0-3082 GCF_001635105.1 Oleiphilus sp. HI0079 | reverse complement strand
TTTGAAGATGAGGCAACTCCTTGTTCCGGTCGGCATTTGGCGTGCTACGATAAAAACTCGCGAGCGCGAGCTGCAGACGGACATTCTTTGGAGCCAAACCTGCGGCCTTGATAATGGCGGCCTCGCCTTTATCGTACTGCCCGTCCGAGACGGCAGCCAAACCATAAAGCGCCAGTATCTCGACAGATGTTTGCTGATCAATCGTAGGCTCTAACGCTTCAAGCACGCGTTTGGGCTCGTTCAGCTTCAAATTGGTCGCCATGTAAACTTGCGTTGCAAGTGGACTCGACGTTTCGGGATCAACCACGTCACCAAGGTAACGAGCTGCGGCCTCCGCATCACCCTGCATGTAACTGATGATGCCAAGCACCTGCCGTGAACGCACGTGGCCCGGGTATCTCTCCACAAGAGCAACAAGCTTCTCTTTGGCCTCGTCTAGGCGATTCTCTTCAAAATCTTTCATCGCCTCCTGAAAACTATCATTCGCCTCCGTCGCCCCGGGGAAAGCTTCAGACAGAAGCTTGGTATAAATATACGCCTCGTTCGAACGGCCCAAACGCGTTAGCACATAGGACAAGCGCTCAAGTGTAAGCACTCGATCAGGCATCATTTGATCCGTTGTCGGCAGCACAGAGAGTAGTTGGCTCAAGGTACCTTCTGCCCCCTCAAGATCATTTTCTGAAATTTGGATGCCCGCTTTGAGCAACTGAGCCTTAGCGTAGACCTGCTCAGATTCAGAAACCTTGTTGATCCGTTCCAAAGCCGAAGACATATTGCCCTCAACTGCATCGATCGTTGCCAGACCGATCATCGCTTTACCATCCGAAGCGTTGTTTGCAGCTAACTTGCTATAAACCGCGCGCGATTCTTCCAACTTCCCTCGCTTAGAAAGAATCTCAGCTTCGAGCAACATTTTTTCGCGTGTAGGTTCGGTGAGTTTCTCTAGAGCGCTATCTGCAGACTGAAATTTACCAAGCGCGATATAAGTCTCAGCGAGCTCCAAAAGGTAGGCTTCGGAGCTTTCGTTAGGAATCGCCTCGAGATAGGCACGAGCATTTCGATGATCGCCAACCTCATTCATCACATCAGCGAACTCAATCATTACTTCCGGGTTGCCGCCAGACTTTTTAGCCGCATTTCTGTATTCGATCATCGCCGCTTTATACTGCCCTTGACCTTGATAGGCTTTGGCTCGATCCAAGTGATTTTGATATTCCGTATCGGTGTCATCGCCACCGCAGGCCGCCAATAACAATGCCGCGGATACAGTGCTGACCAATTTGAGTTTGGTAAAACGACGACTTATGCTGCTAATGCTTTCCATGTTCAACCTTGATGAGTTCTTTATTTGTTGTGTTCTTTTCTGCCCTGCTCAATCAAACCTGAGCGTAACCCTTATAATTTTTAATTCGCTCGATACTCTACTCTAATCGAGAGTGATAATTAAGATCTAGCCAAAAACCAAACTCCAAGAACAGCTTTCGACTAGCTTTCCTTTTCGCCGCAGCGCTCTTTAAATGTAACCATGCGTTTTCAGGTATGAATAAATTTTCTGCGCACATTCTTCAACTGAAAGCGCACCCGCATTAATGACGATTTCGGCCGAATCCGGAGCTTCGTAAGCAGAGTCTATGCCTGTAAAGTTCTTAATCTGACCCTGGCGCGCTTTTTTGTACAAGCCTTTTGGGTCGCGGTCTTCACATACACTCAGATCCGTCGCGACATACACTTCGATAAACTCACCAACCGGGAACAAAGTACGCACCATTTGACGGTCCGAGCGAAAAGGAGAGATAAAAGCAGAAAGCACGATTAAGCCGGCATCTACAAATAAGTGGCCCACCTCGCCAATTCGACGAATATTCTCAACTCGCTCTTGGTCTGAAAAGCCCAGATCCCGATTTAGACCATGGCGAACGTTATCGCCATCTAGCAAATAAGTGTGCTTGTCATGAGAAAACAACAGCTCATCAAGGGCGTTCGCAACCGTTGATTTACCAGCACCACTTAAACCTGTAAACCAAATCATACAGGGCTTTTGCCGCTTTTGAGTAGCGCGCTGATCACGCTGAATTTGATGGTCGTGCCATCGGATATTTTTGCTCAAACCACTTTCTCACTTATTGTTTTTTGATTTTACTATATCGCCATTCCGGACAGCGCAATACTATCCGGAATGCACGGAGCGGGGCTAGTCCACTCCTTATTTACGGCCTATGGCGTAGTATGTAAATCCATAACTTTTAACGATAGCAGGGTCATACAAGTTACGCCCATCAACAATCACCGGGTTAACAAGTTTTTGCTTCACGGCCTCGTAATCCATCGCTCTAAAGTTTTTCCATTCTGTACAAATGACAAGCGCCTCCGCGCCCTCAATCGCAGCCTCTTTAGAGCCCAACAACGCAAGATCGTCACGCTCACCATAAATGCGAGTACATTCTTCGCTTGCTTCTGGGTCATACGCTTTTACTTTTGCACCAGCCGCCCAAAGCGCTTCCATTAAACAGCGTGAGGGCGCTTCGCGCATATCATCCGTTTCAGGTTTAAAAGCCAAGCCCCAAACAGCAATGGTCTTGCCGGCTAAATCACCATCAAAATGCGCACTCAGCTTCTCAAACAAACGATGCTTCTGGCGATTGTTCACGTTCTCAACCGATTGCACTAGCTCAGCTTCATAGCCTACGTCACGCGCAATTCGCGTCAAAGCCTGCACATCTTTCGGAAAACAAGAACCACCATAACCCGCACCGGGATAGATAAACTGAAAACCAATGCGCGGATCTGAACCAATGCCCAAACGAACTGACTCGATATCGGCCTCTAAGCGCTCTGCAAGGTTCGCCATTTCGTTCATAAAGCTGATCTTAGTCGCCAACATCGCGTTCGCAGCATACTTCGTCAACTCAGCGGAACGGACATCCATAAACAAAATTTTGTCATGGTTTCGATTAAACGGTGCGTAGAGTTCTCGCATTGGCGCCTCAGAAGAGGCTTTAGAAATACCCACAACGATGCGATCCGGCTTCATAAAATCACCGACGGCAGCGCCCTCTTTCAAAAACTCAGGATTCGAGACCAC
>NZ_LWFT01000610.1:0-1301 GCF_001635105.1 Oleiphilus sp. HI0079 | reverse complement strand
TCGATTTCTTGTATGAATTGTTCGGTCTCTCCAGCTCTCTTCTCAGCATTGCTGTCAGCAATTAACGGTAAGCTAAGAGACAGTAAGGCAATTGATGAGACTAAGAAAAATAGAATGCGTGTTACTGTCCGAAAACAAGTAGGAACCATAATAGTCAAAAGACACTCCTTTTTTCTTATCTTTATAATCGGCGAATATCGCCATTGTAAGGGGGTAATGTGCACGTCAATGTTGCCGCATTCGAGACTCGTCATTCACCTCGCTTAATACTATGCAGGCAACACGCTCATTAAACCCTTAATGGCTTTTTAAGGCCATAGCGAGGTTAGTGTAACGAATATCTGAATTTCACGCGCGATTGTCGTATTTTTCGTGCCTGATCGCGGTTAAAGTGCTTTTTCGTTTGAAGGAGCTTGTTGCAGAGAAGATCCTTTTGTTATGGATTGTCGTAAAGAAAGACGAGCTGCAAAAGGCTTGATCCTGCATGAGCTGTCATCCAACAACAGGGTATTGAATACAACGGGTGAAATCCCCGTTTATAACCGCTCAAAAGAGTGTGTTTTGATTAACTGGTAATGTTAGATATCGGATCTGGTGAAAACCATTTTCATTTTTACGCCGCAGGGCGCTCTTAAATAAGGATTTTTATTGATGTTAAAAGTAGGCGATAAAATACCAGCACATACCTTTCAATACTTGGCTGAAGATGGGATGCAAAGCCCAACGACAGAAGCGTTGTTTTCCGGGAAAAAAGTCGTTCTGTTTGCCGTGCCTGGAGCATTTACACCGACATGTTCCGCGGCTCACTTGCCGAGCTATGTTGTTCATGCTGATGCAATCAAAGGGCAAGGTGTCGATGCCATTATTTGTACCTCCGTAAACGACGCGTTTGTTATGAAGGCTTGGGGAGATAGCGCGAATGCTGAACATCTTGTCATGCTTGCTGATGGCGATGGGGCGTTTGCAAAGGCGATCGGTATGGCTGTCGACACAGGTGCGTTTGGAGGGCTGCGGTCTCAACGCTACTCTATGGTTGTTGATGACGGGGTTGTTAGTGCGTTGAATGTAGATGAGCCGATGCAGTACGAGGTGAGCGGCGCTGAAACGATCCTAGAGCAGCTTTAAGCTGGTCTAGGTGGTATTTTCAGAGGGCTAGCCGCGAGCTTTTGCTAATATGCCTCACCGAGTGGCGATCATTTATTTCTGGCCACATGCAAGCGCACAAGCGCTAAAAGGGAAGCGGCTTGATGAAGCCAGCGACTTCCCCTTCCTCTACGAGCTGCGCAAATTGTTCGGCCAAC
>NZ_LWFT01000609.1:0-9794 GCF_001635105.1 Oleiphilus sp. HI0079 | reverse complement strand
GGCAATTCCAAAGCGCCCTTAATTCCCGGATTCAACCCGGCAGCCTTACGCTCCTCACGGATGACATCAAGTTCTTCAGGGGTGCGAAAGCAATAAAACGCCTTGCCCTCGTTTACCAACCGCTCCGCATAAGCGGCATAATCATGTTTGCGCTCGCTCTGTCGATAAGGGCCATAAGGACCACCAACATCAGGACCCTCATCCCAGTTCAATCCGAGCCAACGCAAGGCGTCGAGAATCTGAGCTTCCGATTCAGGTGTAGAACGCGCCTGATCTGTATCCTCAATACGCAATATAAACTTCCCATTATGTTGCTTTGCGAAGCACATATTGAAAAGTGCAATATAAGCTGTACCAACGTGAGGATCACCGGTAGGCGAAGGCGCGATGCGGGTGCGGACTGTTTGGGTCATTAAAGGTTCCGTTAATAAAATGAAAATTCAAAAATTCTAATTATCTCAAGTTTAAGTGATCAACCATACCCACCAACAAAGGGATTGGTTTTGATCTCTTGCCCTATCGTAGACATAGGGCCATGCCCTGGCACGAAAGAGACATCATCGCCCAAAGGCCAAAGCTTGCCCCGAATAGACTTACAAAGTGTATCGTAGTCGCCTTTTGGAAAATCGGTACGACCGATTGAGCCCTGAAACAGCACATCACCGACAAATAACAAAGCAGAGGGTCTGTGATAGAACACAACGTGGCCGGGCGTGTGTCCAGGACAATGAAGCACTTCCAGGATTTCGTCCCCTACAGAGACTGTATCGCTCTGATCCAACCAACGAGTCGGCTGGAACGTCTGCGCTGGAGGAAAACCAAACATCTGCGACTGCTGTGGCAGCATCTGAATCCAAAAGTCATCTTCTTTGTGCGGCCCTTCAATCGGCAATGATTTTGAAGAAGAGAGCTCACCCACTGCGCCTGCATGGTCGATATGTGCATGTGTGAGAACAATTTTCTCCAGCTCAACACCCTGCTCTTCTACTTTCTGGAGCAAATGCGGAAGGTCACCGCCGGGATCTATCAACGCTGCTTTGTTGGTTTGATCACACCAAATCAGGCTGCAGTTTTGTTCGAAAGGAGTTACCGGAATAATCTGATATTGAAGCGCCATATATCGCCTAGTCAGGTTGGGTAGAATTAGAGTCTGTGCGGGGTATTATCGACAAAGACCTGTTAATATCAACCAAACACGTAAATCAAATCGCAAGGACATCCAAACCATGCAACACCGCCTTCATTATTTGCTCCGTGCAATCCTTATTTTACCGATGTTTGCGCTCGGGGCGTGCTCGTTTGTAGATACCGTTCCCGGGAGCGAACGCGTCGTCATCAGTCACAACATTGATAACTGTAAAAAGCTAGGCGAGACCAAGGTAAAAGTGCTTTCTGAAATAGCGGGCATAGACCGAAGCGAAGACACGATGGTTGAGGAATTAAATACCTTGGCCCGAAACGCGGCTTTCGAGCAAGGCGCAAATACCATAAAACCCATTGACCAGATGAGTGAAGGAAGCCGCGCTTACGAGCTTTACCTTTGCCGATGAAGCATCTAAGCCTTCGTTTGGTCTAACCCATAAGCGTGCAGACACTATAAGTTCGACTAAACTTGCTCTCACATATAGGATTTTCTAGTGAGAGCAGCATGCGAAAAAACCTTCCTGTCACACAAAAGAATGTCGATTATTCTGACTCATGCCGCATTGTTTCAACAACAACGGCAAAGGGGGTAATCAAGTATGTAAATCAGGATTTCATCGACATCTCAGGCTTTACTGAGGAAGAGTCACTCGGTCAAGCACACAACATTGTTCGCCATCCTGATATGCCACAAGCTGCATTTAAGTCGCTCTGGGACACAGTCTCGCAGGGCGAGCCTTGGATGGGTATTGTTAAAAATCGCTGCAAAAATGGCGACCACTACTGGGTTGATGCCTTTGTAATGAGTAGCGGCGAAGAAACGGATGGCAAGCCAGATCTTCAAAGCGTTCGATTCAAACCGAGTCACGAGCAAATCTCACGTGCAGAAGACGCCTACCAACGAATCAATGCTGGTAAGCAACCATACCAAAGCGTCCTTCTTCGTCATTGGCCAATGGCTGCTAGAATGAGCGCAATAAGCTATGCCTGTCTAATACCTCTATTTCTGCTCGCCCTGTCAACAGGCGGTGTCACCGCAACAACACTGGCTGTCTTGTCACTCATTTTAGCGCCGGCGCTTTGCTGGTTGGGCACTGCCGGGATCAGGAATACCGCAGATCAAGCGAAGCAGCTACATCATGATCCACTCGCACAATATATTTACACAGGCAGAGCGAACGAGCTCGGTGCAATCGAACTAAGTCGAATCTTCATGCGCAACAAACTAGAGACAGCACTCTGGCGGGTCGTCGACAGCACGCGCAATCTCGAACGCGGAGCTAGCAACTCCGTCAACATGGCCGAGGAGACAGAAGAACATACCGTTAAGCAAAGAGCCGAGCTCGAGCAACTCGCTACCGCGATCAACGAGATGTCCTCTTCCATTGCGGAAGTTTCGCAAAACACCCAAAGCGTCAGCGAACTCATGGAATCGGTTCAGAGCCAAGTATCCAACGGCTCGTCGCAAGTCAGCTCTACCACCAGTTTCGTGCAAGAACTGGCTGGCAACCTGGAGAAAACATCAGAACAAGTCCAGCAGATAAGCGAAAGCAGCGGTCAAATTTCAGACCTTGTGCAATCGATACACGGAATTGCAGAGCAAACCAACCTTCTGGCGTTAAACGCAGCGATTGAAGCCGCCCGCGCAGGAGAACAGGGGCGCGGTTTCGCAGTAGTAGCAGACGAGGTAAGAAACCTAGCCAACAGTACATCGACCACCACAGAGCAAATACAGCAAGCCATAACCTCAATAAAAACTGGGGTCGAAGAGGCTGTTGCATTGGTCACTCAAACCATCGAAAGTTCAAATGCGACGTCTGAACAATCCATGCTAGCCAAAACATCGCTCGAAGAGATTACCTATCTGACTCAGGAGACGCTCAACGCGATGATTCAATCGGCTTCAGCCACCGAAGAGCAAAGCGCAGTATGCGAGGAGATTAACCGTAACGTACACGCTATTCAGGATTCCGCCGCCAGTACCTGTCAGAATGCGCAATCGGCTCAGCAGGAACAGCATCGCCAGTTCAATGAAGTCGTCAAACTCACCAAACTGGCGCAAGATTTTACTGGATAAAGCGTGTTTTCACGTGGCAAAGGCGTTATAAACGCTTTTGCCAAGCGCACGTGCTAGGCCGTGTTGTCGAGCACCACGCGATAGCGTGCTTTACCTTCTTCTAGGTGCTTCAAAGCATCGTTAATGTCTTCCATTTTAAACATTTCGACTTGTGGCTCGATCTCATGACGCTTTGCGAAATCTAGCATCTGGGCAATCGTTGCGGGGCTGCCAACCGGCGAAGCCGAAACAGACTTTTGCCCAAGGAGCAACGGGAAAACCGCTAAATCCAGAGGCTCTGTGGTCGCACCGACAAAGTGCAATCGCCCTTTTGGAGCAAGCGTCGCTATATAAGCATTCCAATCTAACTTTACGTTTACCGTTGAAATGATGAAATCAAACTCTCCGGCGGCGGCTTCAAGCTCTTGAGCATCTCTCGAGTTAATCGTTGCATGCGCACCGAGTGAGAGTGCTTCCTCACGTTTGGACTCAGAACTGGTAAACGCGGTGACGTGACAACCCCAGGCATTCAAAAACTTCAAACCAATGTGCCCAAGTCCACCAATGCCGATCACGCCCACTTTGTCGGTTGGCTTTACGTCGAACTGCACCAACGGGTTATATACCGTAATACCTCCACAGAGAAGCGGGCCGGCTTTTGAAAGATCCATTCCGTCCGGAATCTCAACAACACTGGTCACATCGGCAACCACCTTGTCTGCGAAACCACCATCTCGCCCAACGATCGTCCCCTGCGCGCTTGAGCATAAATTCTCATCCGCTGTATGGCAGCTCTTACAGTGGCCACAATAACCAGACTGCCAACCCAGACCGACGGTTTTTCCCTTCCAATCAGAATGAACAGCTTCGCCAACGCGTACGACCTTACCGATCACTTCATGCCCGGCAACGAGTGGGTAGCTACTCATACCCCACTCATTATTCAACATGCTCAAGTCGCTATGGCAAATGCCACAGTACATTACCTCTAGCTCAACCTGACCGTGGCTTAAGTCCTGCTCAGATCGCTCAACTTTTTGTAGGGCGGCACCTGCGGATGCTGCCTGATATGCTTGGTACATAATCTCTTCCTTTTTGGTTATCCGAGTGAGTACGCACAAGATCGCATACTAGATGGTGTGACTGCCTAAAACGAACGAAAAAGCCTTAGCTAGGTTAACAATTTGCAAGCTTCGACAACAATTGTGAACACTAGTTTTCTATTTGCAAACCCCCATTATACTTACTCATAAACCAGTGACGAAAATCCGACGCTGGTGTCGTCAAAGATCGCAAAAGGTGATTAATTAGATTAGAAATAGATTATAAGTAATTGTTTTTTATCCAATTTAAATTCAATGAACATGCTTTTTGCTTTAACAGTAAGTAATAACAGACACTTCAACAAATCGGAGATTCGAACATGCTTACAGTTATCAATTCAGACAAGGCGAACACAAACAGCAACACTGCAGGCGACGCAATGATGGAAACAAATCAAATGGAATCAACGAAAGGCGCTGAACTTCTTCTTAGCTACATGCTTTGGGAGCAAAAATTTGAGCAAGACGCTCACGAAGTATTTGAAGATCCAATCGAAGTCTTTCTAACCGCTCAAGGTGAAAAGCCTTTGACTTTGGTATAAGCCCTTAGCTTTGGTATAAGCCCTTAGCTTTGGTATAAGCCCTTAGCTTTAACCCCTTGGCTTAGACTTCTAAAAAGCATCTCCGAGAACGCGATTCGCTGACAACAGCCATCGCGTTTTTTGTTATCTCTAATGTTCACCTTACAAGCGCCAACGGCAGAGCTGATGAACATTCAGCTAGCCAGCTGATCACTCTTGATCACACTTGATCACTCATTATCACCGCCCCATCCAACTTTCAAAACGTTCTAACCATGAAGGTTCTCGCTGCCGAAGCTTTTCGTCTTCACCAACGGCCTGCGCATTCGGCACATCATCCAACGCCGACAAGCCTTTTATCGCAAATCGAAGACCTGCACGAATAATGACGTCTTGAGCGATTGCCATATCGAGCGTTCCTGCAAAACCTTCGGTAAACACGAGGTCAAACTGGTCACGCTGAAAGGCAAACTCAACGTCCACCAACAGATGTGCGCGATCTTTACGAAAACGAAGATCGATCGCATAGCGCTGACGCTGATTGTTTAGCGACAAATCGGCATTTACACGACAAACGCCAGATTCGATATGGCAAGAAAGAGGGCTCGCTACGCGCATATGGATCGGCGTTAAAAATAGCTTCTTTACTTCGTCATCACGTCGCACATGCTGTGAATCAAAGTTGGCGTGTTCGAGCACGACTTCGCCCGACATGTTAATCAATGCGTCGTTCCGCTCTATTTGCGCAACACCAGTTAAACCCGATCCTACGGGATCAGTGAGAACACCCTCTACGAGCATCGTCCCATACTTACTAATCTGATAACGCAGTACACTCTCCTCAGCGAGCAATATCAGTTTGTCCGCGCTGGAAAAAGGAACAGGTAACCCCATGAGCAGCAATGCTTGCAGGAAAAATCTCTTGGCGCTAAGTTGCATCGAAATTAATCCATGTAAAGAACACAACCGCCAATCACATCCCCTCGCCACTTGGCAAGAAGCGCCTGCTTTACGTCGTGTAACGCAAAGCGATGAGAGACATATGGTTTTATCTTACCGTCTTCAACCCAAGACATAATCGCCGCTAGACGCTCAGGGCGAATGGTTGGATCAAACTGAGTCGAGATGACAGCTGGGCACCCCAACACTTGCAGCCCTTTCATCATGATGAGATTGGTAGGGAGCATGTTGGCATTAGGCGCGCCACGCTGCCCCTTCCCCTTTGCAACAAAAGGGGTTGATGCCCAACCAACGATCAAAAACCGCGCGCCAAACTTTACGCAGCGCATACTTTCTAACGATATATCGCCACCGACGCCATCATAAACCACGTCAACGCCGTTACCTCCTGTCAGTGCTTTTACCTCATCACGGAAACGTCGAACGCTCACGTTCTCGTCATCGGAACGGCAATTGATGATGTGGTCCGCGCCCTGCTCTTTCACCACCGCCAACTTTTCGTCGGAGCGACCTGTCGCAATAACCGTTGCCCCGAGCAATTTTGCAATGTGCACCGCTGCAAGACCTGTTGCTCCCGACGCGCCGTGAATCAGGACGGTTTCTCCAGCTTTAAGGCCTCCGCACTTGACCAAGCAATGATAGGCAGTCTCATAGCTCCCAAGCAGGTTGCAAGCTTGATCAAACGATAAGCCTTCAGGTATTTTTCGAACCGCTAACGATGGCGCGACCGCAAAGTTGGCGAAGCCGCCATACTGTTGATACTCACCCGGCGAACGAGGCCCCGTGAGCAGACCGTCTACATACACACGATCACCTACCTTCAAGCCGGCTTTCTCAGCATCACTTCCACACCAAGCAACCACACCACTGTATTCCAGCCCGGGCGTATAAGGTAATGGAGGCATGTGTTGATACTGTCCGCTTGTCATAATAAGGTCGACCCAACCTACAGAGGAGGATCGAACTTCAATCAACACATCTTGAGTGTTCAGACAGGCCGGTTCAGGCACACACTGAGACTCTATTACAACCGATTTTTCGATGCCTTCGGTAGGCGATTCGGCAAATGCCGCAACACGCACGCACTGTGGTTTTTGTCTTAGATGATCATCAGCAGACAAGACGGACCCCATATTTTATTCGGTGTTATTAGGTGTCGACTCTTGAGTCATTATGCGCCTCAAAAACGCCGACTCGACAGCGCAAATAGTCGCGCGTTTTGTCTATAAATACTAGCGACCCAAGCATATTCCATATCAGCATAAGAAAATTTTAGGATTTATTTGCATATTAAAAAATCTGTACCACTATTGTCGTTACTGACGGCATTCATGACGTCAGTGAAGTGAAAGACTTTCATGGATACTACTCGCACTTATTGCCGGTTACGCCTTTGTAACCGGCTTTTTTTATGCCCAAATGTAAGTCATTTTTCTCGCGTATCCTCTGCCATTTAAGGCTCTCAAACAGATTGGTTTACCCTGCCGCTATACCTAGCAGATATGCCTAGCCGCCATGCCAAGTCGCTAAACACGGTAGTTAGATAGCTTGTGCTATCACGAGGCGTCGGAGGTCCGTGTCTGCTTCCCGGTCCGCTCCATTCATACAGGTCGATAACACCAACAAGGGCGTTTCGGGCTGCTCAGTAAGTTGAAAGCGAGGCGCACTCAGGTGTTGATGCTGAGCAATCTTAAAGCGCACTAGCCTCCCTTCGAAAAAAAGCTCAACGATGTCCCCAATTTCTAGTTGGCTCAGGAAATCAAAATGCGTATCCATATGCGCCTGAATCAAAAATAGCGCGATCGCTCCGTCTTCACTGGAATAAACATTCAGCCCTGGCCCAAAAGAAAGCGCCTCTCCTGAGGCCCCTTGCAGCACATAGTATGTCCTTCCAAATCTCGGAACATTCAACTTAGCGACCGGATAGGTATCGGCCCATGGCCAAGGAAGATGCCGCTCGCCGGTGCGGAGCGTTTTCTCCCAAGCATTCGCTATCAACCACTGCCCAACGATCGCCTTTGCGTTTATGAGACTCGCCTGCATCAAATAAACCGATCCGATAACGAGGCAAATGGTTACGATCAGCGTCATGATCCGTGCACTCGCGGCCTTATTTCCCCGCGATTGACGCCCAATGCAGGGCTTCATTTTAGTGCTCATCACACCGCCTCCGCCGACACATCCATTTAGCCACGTGATATCGCTCCTTGCACTACACGCAGACGAGTGATCAGCAATAAAGCCATCGCAATGCCAAGCCAAACCAAACCGGCCTGCGTCATCCAAGGAGCAGACGTCGCCGTTTGCGCTAGATGGTACACTCTTGAGTCAGATCGGCCCGACTGCCATCCCTGAGGCAGGTTTGATCGCAGCTTCTGCGAGAACAGATCCGCACCTGCTCGGACTGGCGTGACATCAACAGCGACCAAGCTGGTATATTTGCTTACCTGATGATGCTTCAGAGCAAGCTCTGTCGCCTGAGACTTAAACCGGTCTCGATCGTCCAACCGAGTATTCAGCGCACGCTCAGTGAAATGTTGAATTTTTTGCCTCGCCCACTCTACTGCAATGCCCTTCACGCTATTCGTTTGCCCTACGCGCTGTTGCAGATAAGCGGGGCTATCATCATGTTGCGCTTCGATTTGCATTTCTGAAGGCCGCGTCGGTGTTTTAAATAGAAGGTAGCCCGCTTCATTCATGTACAAGTCGGGGGTTGGATTTGGCATCAAGTCGCTAAAAGGGATATCTAGGGCGATATCGATGTCCGTTAACGCGGGATGATTTATCTTTTCAAACAGCCGCTGTATGTTCTGCTTCACCTGTGAAAGATCACTAATGTAGGTAAAGGTGCCTCTACCTGCCTCGGCGGCGCGTCGCATAAAATAGCTATTAGGGGCTGAGCCTATTCCCACAGTAAACAGACGCGTCGTAGAGAGCATTTTTTCTATCAGGCCCAAAAGCGCATCTTCATTACTGACAGCACCATCCGTGATAAAAACAACTTGCCGGAAGAGCGCGTCATCTTCTCTGGTCAAAGCAAGCGTTAAGGCCGCTGTCATCTCTGTCCCTTTGTCTGCCTGTTGACGATCGAGGGCGCTCCGAGCCTCAAGTATGTTTCGACTTGTTGCTTTTCTGGAGCTTGCAAATACGGACCACGCCGTATCATTGAAAAACAGGATATTGAAACGGTCCTCGCTATCTAGATTTGCCAACGCGGAGCGAATCGCTTGCTTAGCCTGCCGTATTGATGCCCCCTGCATACTGCCAGAAACATCAAGAACAAAAATTAACTCACGCGCGCCATGCTCGATAGAGGAACTTGGCGCTGGGGGCATCAACATCAGCATATTGTAGTACTCACCGTTGACCGGCTCCGAAAACAAAGAAACTTGCGAATACGCCTTTTCGGCATAACGCCAGTTCACGACAAAGTCGCGGTTCGAGCGATTTTCCGAGTCTCCTGCAGTTACCTGAAAATGGGAGTCACTCTGTTTGTCCACATGAAGTGTATGACTATCGCTCCATATACGTTCAACGGGCATGCCCGCGCCAAGATCCATATGCAAGCGGACTGGGTTTGAGTCCGGCTCGCCGATATCTCGATATGCAATTTGGTGCTCTTTAGAGAGAAAGGCTGGTAAGCCTCGTCGGGCATTTGGGTCATACTGCGGCGTTGCCACTAAGGGCACTCTCAAACTGTAGCCATGATCCTTAAAGTCGAGCATGGTTTGGTAGCTAAACACGATCTGCACACTTGCTTGCGGTGCAATGTTAGCGACGCGCGTTGTAAAGAAGTTACCCTTTGGTTGCTCAAGCAACACCGCACGCTTCCCTTGCTGCTTGGCGCTTGAATAGATTTTTCTTGCTTCGCGTTTCTCCCTAATTTGACCTTCGATGACGCGTTCTCCGACCATCATCCTGAGTTGGTCAACCGCTGCGCCCTCCGGAAGCGGAAAAGTATAGATACCCTCAACCCAATGCTGTGATGGATTTTCAAATCGCTGTTTTACG
>NZ_LWFT01000608.1:0-2960 GCF_001635105.1 Oleiphilus sp. HI0079 | reverse complement strand
CGAAACATCCCCCTGCATTAAAATATTACGGAAAAATGTCAACGCATCAGGAAAAGGTTCTTTTGCCGAGAAAACGCGGTGAAACGGGTGTTGGTATTGTTCCTATGACTTCAATGAGGGGAGTAGATGCAGACGTGGGGGTAAAGATCGATGGCTGATTTAAAATTACGGAGAGGTCAGATCTTTACATCATTCGGGCCGGGATCAATTGTTGATTTTGAGGGTGTTGGGTTTGCAATAAAAGACACGGGATGTTGGTTGAAGCCTAAAAAAGAACTTGCTTTGGAACGCTTGAGTCAGCAGGTACAAGGACGAGAGCTTAGAGGCATCGCTGATGAAAATGATATCTCCGTTCCAGTTGTCTATTTCCCTACTTGGTTTCATTGCCCTCGCTGTAAGCAGCTACAGCGATGCTACAAAAAAGATGTGAATTTAGATTATGGACATGCGCCAAAGTGTAGCAATAGTGCCTGTAAAAAATCAGATTTGGTACCCATGAGGTTTGTCGCGTTTTGTGACAATGGACATCTTGGAGAGATTAATTGGGGGCGTTGGGCACATAGTAATACGAGGGGGGTCGAAGCGACTTGCTCGAGAGAAGATCAACTTGAATATCATGCAGGTGGTGCCGCCGGTGGCGACTTTGATCAAATGTATGTGAAGTGCAAAGCCTGTAACTCTGAGAGAAATTTTTCGGATTTATTTTCCAAGCCGTTAGGGCGAGAAATTGTTGGTGCTAAAGGACAAAGTTGCACAGGGCGTCAGCCATGGTTTACTCGCTCACACGAACCTGATTCGTGCGACCGTCCTATGCGGTGCGAGCCTAGAGGAAGCACATCAATATACCTGCCAAAAGTATTGTCAGCTTTGGACATTAGTTCAGATACTTCTAGTAGTTTTGGGGCCGGCCCCACATTTGCGGCTCACGAAATTGACGTCACAAGAGAGGCTTTACAACGTCTAAAGGACTCTGGAGAAGTAGATGTTGATATTCGGAAAAAACGATTTGAGTCTTTTTTGCTTAGAACTGCGAACCCGGGGAACTTTAAAAATTACTTGTCTGCGCTTAATTTTGTTAGCAAAAAGTTAATGGATGTTCGCAGTGCTGATGAAATTTACCAACTGTTTTTGTTTGTTGAAAACGATAATGAGGGGGCTGATTTAGAGCCGGCGGGAGAGAATGGGTCTTTACAGGAGATTGATGAGGGTGTTGCTCAGCGCAATCTTCTAGAAGAGGAGTTGACTGTTTTTCGAAACGGTATAGATGTTGATGAGGACAATTTTAATCTCAGTTTCGTACCTATTGATGCAGAATATGGAAGTGAAGCTCAGTTAATTTTTTCTTCTATTGGTCGCGTGCGGCGTTTAAGGGAAGTTCGTGCATTTATAGGTTTTAAGCGAGGCAAGGGTGATCGCCTTCAGTCCTCTGATTTATCAAAGTTTCAATCATGGGTGCTGGCAAACGAGTGCTTTGGTGAGGGTATTTATTTTGAGCTAAATAAAGACATGCTCTCAGGCTATATGGGGAAGCATGCAGACGCTATTCACAATCTCACCTCTCGTCAGATTAACTCGGCTGAGGCCTTAAAAGAGCAAGGCCGACTGGGTTTAAGTCCAAACCCATTGTTCATTCTTACCCACACGATCTCGCACAACCTCATCAATTTGCTGACCTTCGAATCGGGTTATTCATCTTCTTCACTGCGAGAACGAATCTATATTGATGAGAGCGATAACTACGCAGGGATTCTAGTATATACGACGGATGCTGACGCGGAGGGAACTTTGGGAGGTCTTGTAGATATGTCCGACCCCTCCAAGATTAATCGGGTTGTTAGAAGCATGATTGAGAATGTAAGTTGGTGTTCGGGTGATCCTGTTTGCCGTGAAACTGATCAACAGGGCGTTCTAGGTTTGAACCACTCTACCTGTCATTGTTGCGGACTGGTTTCTGAAACAAGCTGCACAGAACACAATGTGTTCTTAAACCGAATGTTGATTGCCGGCAGAGGTACCGGGTCCGAATCTGTGGGTTGGTTTAAGTATTTGGAGCTTTTGTAGCATGGCAGCGCTCTTACCAGACTTTTCACAGCTTGATAATGATCAGGCAAAAGTGTTCCTAAACGTTCCTAAAAAGGGTGCAGCTATTGTGACGGGTCCTCCAGGCACGGGAAAGACAGTCGTAGCACTCTATCAGGCGATGCGTTTAGCTAAAATGAAACGCTCAGTTTCTTTGGTTATGCACTTCAAGGTCCTGCACCGCTTCACGAGGGAGGCGCTTGACAGCGCTGGTAACGTCCAAGTCCTAAAAACAAAGCAATGGGTCGACTCCTGGTATAAAGAAGTTTTCAGGAGACGCGCGCCTTACGATAGGTCAGCGTATGCCGCAGATTATGCAAAGATTATTGAAGGTCTTCGATTGTTGCCAGACAAAGACGAGTCAAACCACCTAGACATAGATCTAATTATTGATGAAGGACAAGATTTACCTCCGAAGTTTTACGAGATGCTCCGCATTGCCAAGCTAAAAGGGGTTGGTCCTCGCAGTGTTTTGGTGTTTTGTGATCAGAATCAGACGATTAATGAAAATGGTTCAGATATTTCTACTATTTCTGCTGAGTTAGAGGTCTCGATTCAAGGCGGAAATCAATTCCGCCTATTTAAGAATTACAGAAATACGAGAGAGATTGCAGAGTTTTCTCGTTTCTTTCAAAGCTCTACTCACTTGTTTAATGCATCTGAATTGCCTGATCGAGTTGGAGGAACAAAGCCAGCGATTATTATTTCTATGACTGATGACCCTTTCCTGACTCAGTTGGGCAATATCAGTCGATCGGGTTCGCATAAGATTGGAGTAATTGTTTTTGGTCGAAATAATAGGGTCAAAGATCTCTACGACCAAATTTCAGCAGTGCTCACGAATTCTCGTATTCCCGTGCAAACATATATATCCAACTACA
>NZ_LWFT01000607.1:0-1079 GCF_001635105.1 Oleiphilus sp. HI0079 | reverse complement strand
TCTTTCACCTAAACAGCGGCGACAAACTAATGCGTTTGTGGCTTGTGGCAGTGGCCTTACGCCCATCTTATCGATATTGGAATCGCTATCAGATGCGCAGCTTAGTAGCCAACACCTTCTCTACTCGGTATCACACGAGCCCGAAGCCCCATTCAAAAATCGCTTACAAACGTTAGCAAATAAAGGGCTCAACCTATTGATTTTGGAATCCTCATCACAAGGCAGAATCAAGAATGACACCTTAGAAGCATGGCTCAGTGAAATCCAAATAGAGAGCGCATATGCCTGCGGGCCATCTGGCCTTTCCCAGCATATTCACGACCTCTTTATTGAGCGCAGCCAAAGACTTGGCCACGCAACGCCTAAATTTTTTACAGAATCATTTGGTTTCGCAAACGCATCAGCGAGCTCCGACGTAACGCTCTCATTTAAGGACGCCAACGGTCGCTTAATCATGTCCAAGCAAAAGAACGGAACGTTACTAGAGAACGCTGAAAAAACCGGCCTAAACCCTGTCTATGGATGTCGTGCCGGGATCTGTCACCAATGCATCGCTCAAAAGAAGAGCGGTCGCGTTAGAAACCTTAAAACAAATCAAATCTCTGATGCTGGAAAAGAAGATATCCAGCTTTGCATATGCGTCGCCGAAACTGATTTAGAACTCACTATTAATGAACGGACAGTGCAATGAGCAACTCAACGATGAAACGTATTGACCCTGTTAAGCTAGAGCAATTCGCGCAACAACTTGAAAGTCTAAAAGCTGACACCCTAAAGCGCATCGGCGAAAAAGATGCCCGCTACATTAGAAGACTGATTGGCTTTCAGCGCTTACTGGATATCACGAGCCGTATACTGATACCGGTAGCCTTTTTGTTTTTCAGTGGACCAATGATGTACCTGCTGGCGGCCGTTGGTACCATAGGTCTAGGAGTATCAAAAATTCTCGACAATATGGAGATCGGCCACAACGTCATGCATGGCCAATATGACTGGATGAATGATCCAAATATCAACTCCAGAAAGTTTGATTGGGACAATGCGGGCGATTCCGACTCATGGAAACGCTATCACAATCA
>NZ_LWFT01000606.1:0-5656 GCF_001635105.1 Oleiphilus sp. HI0079 | reverse complement strand
GTACCGCATTCTTCAAGGCGCTACGTACGAGCGTTTGACGGCAGCAATCGATGGTCAGGCGATCATTTCTGCTCCAGGACTTAAGAAAGGCGACACCCTGACAGTTGACTACCTTCAAGCCCTTGAAGCGACAGAGTGGTTTAAGATCCGTTTGGCGGACGATTCCCTCAACGAGTTGCTAGAGAAGGCTCAAGCTTCTTTGGAAGAACGTAAGAAAGAGCACGAAGAACGATTTGAAGTGAAGAAGCGCAAGCTTCAAACTGGCGACGACTTGGCGCCTGGCGTGTTGAAGATCGTTAAGGTTTATGTTGCGATTAAGCGTCGAATTCAGCCTGGTGATAAAATGGCTGGACGGCACGGTAACAAGGGTGTCATCTCCGTAATTATGCCGGTTGAGGACATGCCTTATGATGAGCATGGCAATCCGGTAGATATCGTTCTCAATCCTCTTGGTGTCCCATCTCGTATGAACGTTGGTCAGGTTCTTGAGACACACCTAGGGGCGGCTGCAAAAGGTCTTGGTCATAAAATCAACACTATGATTAAGCAGCAGAAGGAAGTCGCTGAGCTTCGCGGTTTCCTTGGTGAGATCTATAACGGTGTAGCAAGTAAGCAGGAAGAATTAGACAGCTTTAGCGATTCTGAAATCATTGAGTTGGCAAACAACCTTCGGGCCGGTGTGCCAATGGCTACGCCTGCGTTTGATGGAGCAAAAGAAAGTGAGATCAAAGAGCTGTTACGTCTTGCTGATCTTGATGACAGTGGGCAGACAACGTTGTTTGACGGACGCTCTGGTGAAGAGTTCGATCGTCCTGTTACTGTCGGTTATATGTACATGTTGAAGTTGAATCACTTGGTCGACGATAAGATGCACGCTCGTTCTACCGGTTCGTACAGCCTTGTTACGCAGCAGCCACTTGGCGGTAAAGCACAGTTCGGTGGTCAGCGATTCGGTGAGATGGAAGTATGGGCGCTTGAAGCATACGGTGCCGCTTACACCTTGCAGGAAATGCTAACGGTCAAGTCGGATGATGTTAATGGCCGTACCAAAATGTATAAAAACATTGTTGATGGCGATCATCGTATGGAGCCAGGTATGCCTGAATCCTTTAACGTATTGGTCAAAGAAATTCGCTCATTGGGTATAGATATCGAGTTGGAATCTGAGTAGTCAGTCGATAACCCAATTGAAATAGCGACAGCGGGCTTTCAAAACCATTATTGGTGATGGCCCGCCAACTTATAACTCCTACCGGAGCGAAAGCGATGAAAGATTTATTAAACCTGTTGAAAAACCAGAACGATACTCAAGAATTCGATTCGATTCGAATTGGTTTGTCATCACCAGAAATGATTCGTTCGTGGTCGTTTGGCGAAGTGAAAAAGCCAGAAACGATTAACTATCGTACCTTCAAGCCAGAGCGTGATGGCTTGTTCTGTGCGAAGATTTTTGGACCAATCAAAGACTATGAATGTCTTTGTGGTAAGTACAAGCGTCTCAAGCATCGAGGCGTAATTTGTGAGAAATGTGGCGTAGAAGTTGCGCTTGCCAATGTGCGCCGTGATCGTATGGGGCATATTGAGCTGGCGAGCCCTGTCGCGCATATCTGGTTTCTAAAGTCGCTTCCGTCGCGTATTGGTATGCTTTTGGACATGACGCTGCGTGATATTGAGCGTGTTCTTTACTTTGAATCGTTCATCGTAATCGATCCAGGTATGACGACACTGGAGCGCGGTCAGCTTCTAACGGATGAACAGTATTACGAAGCGCTTGAAGAGTTTGGTGATGAGTTCGATGCCAAGATGGGTGCTGAAGCCGTTCAATCCTTATTGAAGGACATTAGTCTTGAGGGTGAAATTGAGCGCTTGCGTGAAGAAATTCCTGCAACTAATTCAGAAACCAAGATTAAAAAGCTTTCTAAGCGCTTGAAGTTGCTTGAGTCATTCCACAGTTCTGGGAATAAACCAGAATGGATGGTGCTGGATGTTCTGCCAGTGTTGCCGCCGGATTTGCGACCACTTGTTCCACTTGATGGTGGACGATTTGCGACTTCGGATCTAAACGATTTGTACCGCCGAGTAATCAATCGTAATAACCGTTTGAAGCGGCTGCTTGAGCTAAGTGCTCCGGATATTATTGTTCGTAATGAAAAGCGTATGCTTCAAGAATCTGTCGATGCTTTGCTCGATAATGGTCGTCGTGGTCGCGCAATCACGGGCTCCAATAAGCGTCCTTTGAAGTCACTAGCAGATATGATCAAAGGTAAGCAGGGTCGATTCCGTCAGAACTTGCTTGGGAAGCGTGTTGACTATTCTGGCCGTTCGGTAATCGTTGTTGGCCCAAGTTTGCGCCTGCATCAGTGCGGTCTTCCGAAGAAAATGGCGTTAGAGCTTTTCAAGCCCTTTATCTTCTCTAAGCTCGAGAGTCGAGGGCTTGCGACTACCATTAAAGCTGCGAAGAAGATGGTTGAACGCGAGACTGCAGAGGTCTGGGATATTCTTGCTGAAGTTATTCGAGAGCACCCTGTCATGCTCAACCGTGCCCCGACACTTCACCGTCTCGGTATTCAGGCATTTGAACCCGTATTGATCGAGGGTAAGGCGATACAGTTGCATCCATTGGTTTGTGCGGCTTATAACGCCGACTTCGATGGGGACCAAATGGCTGTCCACGTTCCTTTGACATTGGAAGCACAGCTAGAAGCTCGCGCTTTGATGATGTCTACCAACAACATCTTATCTCCCGCTAACGGAGAGCCGATCATTGTTCCTTCTCAGGACGTAGTACTTGGCCTTTACTACATGACGCGTGACCGCATAGCGGCAAAAGGCGAAGGCATGGTGTTCGCTGACATTAAAGAGGTTCAGCGAGCGCATGGTGCTAAGCAGGTGCACCTGCAGGCGAAAATCAAGGTTCGTATTACAGAGCATACCTATACCGAAGGTGGTGAGCTTGTCGCAGAGACGAAGTTGGTTGATACAACTGTTGGTCGAGCGTTGTTGTTCAATATCCTACCGAAAGGTTTACCGTTTGAGCTTGTTAATAAGCCAATGGTGAAAAAGGCGATCTCTCGTCTTATCAACTCGGCGTATCGGACCTGTGGTTTGAAAGATACAGTAATCTTTGCTGATCAGTTGATGTATCTCGGCTTTTCACAAGCAACGCATTCAGGCTCGTCGATTGGTGTTAATGATTTTGTTATCCCGGATGAGAAAGAAGGGATCATTAACGCAGCGACTGACGAAGTAAAAGAAATTGAAGGTCAGTTTGCTCAGGGTCTTGTTACTCAGGGCGAAAAATACAACAAGGTTATCGATATTTGGTCTCGCGCAAACGATAAAGTGGCGAAGGCGATGATGGATACCTTGGGTAAAGAAGATGTTGTTGATAAAGAAGGCAATACGGTTCAGCAGGATTCTTTCAACTCAGTATTTATGATGGCGGATTCCGGCGCTCGGGGTTCCGCAGCGCAGATTCGTCAGTTGGCGGGGATGCGAGGATTGATGGCGAAGCCGGATGGTTCCATCATCGAGACACCTATTACTGCAAACTTCCGTGAGGGCTTGAACGTACTCCAGTACTTTATTTCTACTCACGGTGCTCGAAAGGGTTTGGCGGACACGGCATTGAAAACAGCTAACTCGGGTTACTTGACTCGACGCTTGGTTGACGTAGCTCAAGACCTTGTTGTTACCGAAGAGGATTGCGGTACTGAAGAAGGCCTATTGATGACGCCAATGATCGAGGGTGGCGACGTTGTTGTTCCTCTTGGTGATCGTGTGCTTGGTCGTGTAACGGCAAAGGATGCATTTGCTCCTGGTGACACAGAAAACGCCGTTCTTCCTCGCGGTACGTTCCTTGATGAAAAGCGTGTAGAGGAATTAGAGCAAGCGGGTGTTGATGAAGTTTGGGTTCGCTCAGCGATTACTTGTGATACGCGTCATGGTGTGTGCTCGCAATGTTACGGACGTGACCTCGCGCGGGGCCATGTTGTTAATCGTGGCGAAGCGGTAGGTGTTATTGCAGCTCAATCGATCGGCGAGCCAGGTACGCAGCTGACAATGCGTACTTTCCACATTGGTGGTGCTGCGTCACGGTCCTCTGCGGTAGACAATATCCAAGTCAAGCATGGCGGGTCTGTTCGCTTGCATAATATGAAGCACATCGAGCGTAAAGATGGCAACCTTGTTGTTACTTCTCGTTCATCTGCTTTGGCAGTTGCCGACGAGCATGGTCGTGAGCGAGAGTGGTATAAACTGCCTTACGGCGCGGTCATTTCGGTGAAAGACGGCGCTGCTGTAGAGGCGGGTCAGGTAGTTGCTAAATGGGATCCGCACACGCACCCTATCATTACCGAACAAAGCGGTAAGATTCAGTTAGTCGGCTTTGAAGATGGTATTACCATTTCTACTAAGACCGACGAATTGACCGGTCTTAGTAGTATCCAGATTTTAGATCCTAAAGACCGTCCTGCCTCAGGTAAGGATGTGCGTCCTATGATCCAATTGGTCGATGCGAAAGACAAGCCAGTTATGCTGCCTGGCACAGATACGCCATTCCAGATGTTTTTGCCTGCGAATGCGCTGCTGTCACTACGTAACGGCGATGAGGTAAGTGAGGGTGATATTATCGCTCGTATCCCTCAAGAGTCCTCTAAAACGCGTGATATCACGGGTGGTCTGCCGCGAGTGGCCGACTTGTTCGAAGCGCGTAAGCCGAAAGAGTCTTCTATTCTTGCGGAGATTTCCGGTGTCGTGAGCTTTGGTAAAGAGACGAAGGGTAAAAAGCGCCTTGTCATTACTCCGAAAGATGGTAGCGATCCATATGAAGAGTTGATTCCGAAGCATCGTCAGATGAACGTGTTTGAAGGTGAGAGTGTAGAGAAGGGAGAGGTTGTTTCTGATGGCCCGTCTAATCCGCACGATATCTTGCGTCTTCTTGGGGTCGTTGAGTTGGCGAAGTACATCACAAACGAAGTTCAGGATGTTTACCGCTTGCAGGGGGTTGTCATCAATGACAAGCACATTGAAGTGATTGTGCGCCAGATGCTTCGAAAGGTTGAGGTGACTCAGGCTGGCGATACTGATCTCATCAAAGGTGATCAGGTTGAATACGTTCACTTCCTTGAGGCGAATGAGAAGGCCGACTTGGACGACAAGATGCCTGCACAGTGTGAGCGGCAGTTGCTTGGTATTACCAAAGCATCTCTTGCAACAGAGTCGTTTATTTCTGCGGCATCCTTCCAGGAGACTACGCGCGTTCTTACAGAAGGTGCGGTTACGGGTAAGAGAGACTTCCTTCGCGGCTTGAAAGAGAATGTTGTTGTTGGCCGACTGATTCCTGCCGGAACAGGTTTGGCTTACCACGCAGAAAGAAAAGCGAGAAAAGAAAAAGGCCCGGTCGAAGAAGGCTTGGGTGTTTCAGCTCAGGATGTTGTAGAAGCGTTGAGTGCTGAACTGAACAAAGAGAGCGGTTCGCTTTAAGCGAGCTGGTTTCTTTCGTGTTGTGGCGTTTGGTTAAAAATAAACCAAACGCCTTGACACTGTACGGGGGCGTCATTAGACTTGCGCCCCTCGACTTGAGAGCACCTATTTTGGGTGGGAATTTGATAGATAATATTGGAGTTTGCTTACATGGCAACTATTAATCAGTTGG
>NZ_LWFT01000605.1:0-16403 GCF_001635105.1 Oleiphilus sp. HI0079 | reverse complement strand
CGAGATGCTCAATAATCGGCACTGCCCCAATGTTTTGCACTAGGCCGGCAAGCATCGCGAGCTCAGGATCCATTTTGGGCGTGATTTCAGCGAGCACATAAGAAATTGTGGCCACCTCTCGAGAGTCAGACCAAAGCCCACTCATTCTCAATTGCAGCGCCTGGTTCTTGCTTCTAAACAGCTCCTTCATCGCGAAAATATTCACGAGGCGCCGAGTCGTTTCGAACCCCAGCCTAACAATCGCATCGTGCGGCGAAGTGATCTCTTTTGCGGTTTGATAAAGCGCGCTGTTGCAGGTTTTGATCAGCTTTACCGTGATCGCAGGATCATTCGTCAACGCTCGGGCTACATCGCCTGCTGTTGTATCGTCGTCATCCAGCAGGCTCTTAATCTGCAGCGCGATATCGGGAAAGGATGGCAGTGCGATGTTATTCGTTCTGAGGTCTTGTAAAAAACTCGCTTCAATGTCTTCGATCTCATGGCCGACATACACATCCGCAGCGTTAAACTCGACCTCTTTATCTTGCGGTAGCTCTTTTAAAAGAGCCTCCACCACACTTTGTCGCACGACAAGCAGAGTGCATACCTCCACCGCGACCACACTGTATTTTCGAGGCTGCAAATGAGCCAAGGCTGTTTTTGCCGTTTCAGAAGATGCATCAAACTGTTTTACGCGACCATCGAACGACTCAAGCTTTACCGTGCCGGAGGCCAAAAAATAGTCTAGATGATCTTCGCTCCCAAGCTCAATAATGCACTCACCAGCGATATAGCGGCGCACTTCGATCTTGTCGGAAAGTAACACTAATTCTTTATCGGAAAACTTATTTAACGGGCTAAACTGCTGAAGCAGTTTGATGGGAAGCGTTTCAGTGCTCATCCGTAATCATCCATATCAAAAATGTTTAGCAAGTAGTAAAACACCGTTCTCGTATAAAACGAGATTGATGCTTTTCATCCATAATTTCAACGAGCGCACCTATTCGTTATTGCTCTCGCTCTACTTAATCTCACAGCCAAATTTTTCTTCGAACCAATTTTTTGATGTTATGCTCTAAATCTATTCCAAAATCGAAAAACAATATTTAAACCCTATGCGCATTCAAGCATATTCTGACGGCATGGCCAAAGACATTGCGGAACTATTTGTGTTGGCGATCAACGGCATTCATTCCGATATTTACTGTGTTGACCAAAAAGCCGCTTGGATTCAAGGCATTAGAGCGCCTAGTGGCGATGGTGATGGCGATGATGTGTACTGGAACAAACGGCTGAGCAGAACGAAGCCTTGGGTTGCGTTTGTTGAGGACCGTCTTGCCGGTTTTATGGAGTTGCGTTCGGACGGCCATATTGATTGTGCTTACACGCATCCAGACTTTCAAAGGCAAGGTGTCGCCTCTGCTTTGTTTGAGCATGTCACCTTGGTGGCACACGCTCAGGGAATAGCACAGCTATATGTTGAAGCCTCACTGGTCGCAAGGCCATTTTTCGAGTACAAAGGGTTCAAGGTACTTAAGCGCAATCACATTCACAGGCATGGAGTGGTTCTAACCAATTTTTCGATGACAAAAAATCTCAATACGGACCAACGTAAACGCTTAACAATCCATGTTGTTGATGCGTTTACCGAACAACAATTTAAAGGCAACTCGGCGGCTGTGATCATCACAGATCATTGGCTTTCAGAGGATCTGATGCAGTCAATCGCCACCGAAAACAACCTATCAGAAACAGCGTACCTCGTAAAAAATCAAGATAGCAGCTATGCAATTCGATGGTTTTCACCGATCAAAGAGATCGCGTTTTGCGGCCACGCCACTCTCGCCTCAGCATCGGTTCTTTTTTGCGAAGACCCCGAGGTGCAAGAGCTAGTTTTCTCTGCGAATGCGGTCGGGAGAATGACCATTTCTCGCATCGAAAATGACTACATCCAAATGAATTTTCCAAACACCAAGCCCTCGCACGTAGAGCTTGCGCCCGAAGCATTGTTAGAAGGGCTATCGATTAAACCGCGCCACATTTTGCTCAACGAGCAAGCTTACTTTGCCGTGTATGACCACGAAGACGACGTACGCAATGTGACACAAAAACAAGAACAGCTAAAAAAGCTCGCACCTCATGATGTTGTCGTCACAGCGCCAGGATCAGAATATGACTTCGTATCAAGATACTTCTGGCCAGCAAACGGCGGTGACGAAGACCCCGTTACAGGGTCGATACATACGGGCCTAGCACCATATTGGGCAGAACGCTTAGGAAAAACCGAACTCATGGCGCTTCAGGCATCAAAACGAAGCGGCGTGTTGTTATGTCGAGTCACAGAAGATAGAGTCTTTGTATCAGGTAAAGCAGTGCATTACCTCGAAGGCAAAATTACGGTTTAGATTGCGCGCACTCTAAAAAACCATAAAGGGCTGTAACATCCAAGCTCAAATGAAAAACAAACAAGCTGTGCGCTCAAAGCGACTGTGAAGACCTTCCGGTAACGGGCAAAAATAAGGGGCAAGCAACATCAAATACCTTTGGACTGCGATATTTCTAGTCGTGCTGGTTTGGTCCGGCATCAACCCTAAAGACACACTCACTTGGTTTCTTGAGGTCTTGCCGGCAGTGATAGGTGCAACGCTGGTTGCACTTACCTACAAACGCTTTCCTCTAACGCCCATGCTGAGTTTTCTCATTCTGCTGCACTGCGTGGTACTGATGGTTGGAGGCCACTATACCTACGCAGAAGTACCCTTGTTTGATGGCCTGTTTGGCTCTGAACGCAACAATTACGACAAAGTTGGTCATTTCTTTCAAGGGTTTGTCCCGGCTCTGCTTGCACGAGAGATCTTGATCCGCAAAAACGTCGTGAATGGTGTTGCTTGGCGCAACTATATAATTGTTTCGATCGTTCTGGCCTTCAGCGCGTTTTATGAGTTGATCGAATGGTGGGTCGCATTGCTATCAGGTGAAGACGCCATGGCATTTCTCGGAACGCAAGGGTATATCTGGGACACCCAATCAGATATGGCATGGGCATTATCGGCTGCGATCTGCGCACTCGTCGTTCTATCCAAGTGGCATGACAGGCAACTTGGACAGCTTGCGACTCATAATGATCAGGATCCAAACGCATGAGCTTTGTTCAGCCAGTCACGTTGTCCGCTAATGATATTCAGCTCGTCCCTTTGACACCAAGCCATGAAGACGGCTTACGCGAGGCGGCGAGAGATGGCGAACTATGGAACATCCGAGTCACTTCCGTCCCCGCTCCCGAAGAAGTTGCGTCTTACATCCAGCAGGCGCAATTAAGCCGAGAGCAAGGTGATCGCTTTGCGTTTGCCGTCATCGAAGCGTCATCTGGCAAGATTCTTGGGTCTACCAGTTATCACGACATACTGCCGGATGTCCGACGTGTTGAAATTGGCTACACCTGGTATGCAAAAACAGCCCAACGCACGCACGTCAACACAACCTGTAAGCTACTGATGTTAGCGCACGCGTTTGACGTTCTTCGCTGCCGTGTAGTGGGCTGGCGAACCGATAACTTTAACCATGCAAGTCAACGTGCAATCGAGAGACTTGGGGCAAAAAAAGATGGCGTCATTCGCGGACACGCACTGCGAAAAGACGGAACAATACGTGATACGGTGATGTACAGTCTAAGCGCAGGCGAATGGCCTGAAGTAAAAGCGCACTTAGAATATCGCTTGAAAGCAACTCACTGTTCATAGCAAACGCAAAGATAAGCCAAAGGAAATAAGCGAATGGAACTATTACTGCCCTACAAAACGACCTTGCTCGTCGCGGGCCTCACCGGCGTACTCCTGTTTATCCAGATACTCATTGCCGACCTAACGGCCATAAAACAAAAACATACACCCGGCTACCCGATAGCACCAAATCATCAAGACTTTCTTTTCCGAGCAGCAAGGGCTCATGCGAATACGAACGAGAGCATCGCCATCTTCTGCTTATTCGCATTCTTTGCCGTGCTTTCATCTGCAGAACCCGCCCTCTTGAATGGTTCCGCAGTATTGTATTTTGCAGGCCGGCTGGGCCATATGTTTGCCTACTACGCGCGAGTATCTCTGGTCCGAAGCGTGGCTTTTGGGGTGAGTTTAGCGGGGCTTGCCGGCATGTTTGTAGCAGGTCTTATTGGGTGGATGTAGAGCATGAATTGGCTCGCCATTGCCGCCGCTAATCCAAAATACGGTGAACGGATGCAGCCTAAAACCGATGTAAGTAAGGCGGACTGTTGATTGCGATTGCACTAAGAGTTCGACTCAAACACTCACCGAAGAGAAGCAAAAAATGAACATACGTAAACTAAGCATTCTTACCCTTAGTCACGCGGCGACTTGCCTACTCGGATTTGCAATTGGCATTTACACCTTACCCATTCTGCTCGCTCCCGACTCGCCCGATGAGTCAGCACTGAGCGCCGCGGTCAATGCCTCAAAGTATACTGCAGAGTTTCAAAAAGACTTAACAGACAGCGATGCGTTTCATTGGGGGGAAGGTGTTGTTTCTATAAGCTCGAAGCAAATCGCATTCAAAGGAGAGCTTGCACCAGGCCCTGATTACAAGCTCTACCTCTCGCCTGCGTATCTCGAAACCGAAGCAGAGTTTCATCGCTTAAAACCAAGCATGGTGAAAGTGGGCGATATAAAAACCTTTGATAACTTTATTGTGTCCATACCAGCAGAAATCGACCCGTTTCAATACAGCACGGTGATTGTCTGGTGTGAGACCTTTAGTGAGTTTATTACCGCCGCTCAATATCAGTCATCACCATCGCGAGCGAATTAGCAAAGTAATTTAGCAGAGTAAACAGGTATCCAAACATGCTTGAACTAAGACCCAACTGCGAGTGTTGCGACAAAGATCTACCTCCCGAGGCAAGCGATGCGATGATCTGCACGTTTGAGTGTACCTTTTGTAAAACGTGCGCTTCGGATGTCCTCAATGGCACCTGCCCCAACTGTGGCGGAAATTTTGAGGCGCGGCCAATTCGCCCAAGCAACCTACTCGAGAAATTTCCAGGCTCAACAAAACGCATTACTAAAGAGCATGGCTGTTCGTCTAAGAACGCTGTTTAGATGGATTACGAGGCCTTTAACCAGTTTTGTAAAAACCTCCCCGCAACTAAGCTTGTGCGTCAATGGGGCGACGCGTACGTTTGGAAGGTTGGCGATAAAGTGTTTGCCATTGGAGGTTGGCAAAAAAGCGCTGCACCCGCTTTTACTTTTAAAACGGGTGATTTGGATTACCACATCCTCAAAGAGGAACCGGGCTTTCGCCCTGCCCCTTATATGGCCGCTAGAGGCATGAAGTGGATTCAGTATTATGATGCGGCATGTGAACGAGACGATGAGCTGTTTTATTATATTCAAACATCGCACCGCCTAGCGTCGCTCAATCTCTCGAAGAAAAAACAAAAAGAACTTGGACTAATCCAATAACACACGACAAATCAATAAGAGGTATCGACAAAGCCATGCAAGAGATCAGTATCCTTTACCCATCTATCGCCATGTTTTTCTTAACAGGCTGTTTGATTCTTTCTCTCGGTCTATCGCGTTTCGTTGCGATCAAAACGAATAAAGTCAGCATTAAGTACTACACAAAATACACCGAGGGCGAGCAGCCTGATCGTTTACACATACTCGGGCGTCATGTGCAAAACCACTTTGAAGTACCACCTCTTTTCCATATCGGCGTGCTACTCATCTTTGTGACTCAGACCGTCACAGAGGTAAATCTTGCCGCTGCTTGGTTATTTGTCGCATTCCGAGTAGTGCATACGATAATTCACCTTAGTAGCAACAATGTCAGCCAGCGATTCTTCTGCTTCGGATTAAGTCTCGCCAGCCTCGCGACGCTGTGGATATCGCTGCTTACAAACTTAATAGCGCATTAAGATCTCGGTACTGCAATTGCTTACATCAGGGCGCTTTCATCGGCCAAGACTCTAGGCGATTTCGCCCGTTGTTCTTGGCGCTATAAAGCGCTTCATCTGCGCGTTCAAATAAGGCGCTTTGCGCTTCCTCCTCGCCAACATGCGCCTCGTCAAACTCGATTAATCCGAAAGACATCGTAATTTGAATATTTTCTTCTCGGAAATGAAACGGCAAATGACCGATTTTTTCGCGCACTTTCTCAATCACCCGCTCCGCTGTTTCGAGGTTCGTTTCAGGCAGCATCATAACGAACTCTTCGCCCCCATAACGCGCAACAAAATCTGTCTTACGCAATCTTTTCCTGAGCTCTTTCGCAATAATCTGTAGAACCTTATCCCCAGACAAGTGTCCGTAACTATCATTGATGTTCTTGAAGAAATCGATGTCGGCAACCACTAGCGACACCGGCTTTTTGTATCGCTTCCAGCGCTCAAACTCCAATTCAAAGCGCTCATCGAATGCCTCCCTATTTGGTAGTTTGGTCAGCGTATCCCGAAGTGCTTTATCGCGCTCTTCTTTTAGGCGTTTGCGAATGTATGCCGCCTCCTGCTCCATCGCCTCGATCTTTTCTCTTAGCGCCTGAACCTCTGCCTCTTTTTCTTTTTCAAATTGTTTGCCATCCCCATCGTGCTGATCAACCGCTTTGGATATAGAATCGAGATGTTTATATATCGAGTCCTTCAACTCATCAAGATCAGCAGAAGAATCCATTTTTTGGGAAATCTCATCCACCTGCACCCGAACTGCTCGATCAAATTCCTGATTCTTGGTTTGCCAATTCGCATCGACGGTTCGACTATCAATCAGAAACCCCTGAACTTTGCTCAGACGATCATCTAACTGCTTGAGAAAACTTTCGAAGTCGCGCTGCCCTTTGCCGACGACGGACAGAACAAGGTTCGCAACATCATCCAAGGTCGGCCCTAACTCATACCACACTAGCTCATCTTCTATCTGATCACGGAGCTTCGCTACATCCCGAAATGCGCTTTGCGGAAAACTCAGTTGATCGAGCAAGTTAGAGAGTGTGGAGCGAACATGTCTTGCCACCGAGCTAAAGCCTGGCACAATTTCTTCACTATCTTTGGGCTCTTCTTGCGTCTCAATCTCCAGCTCAAGAGCCTGTGACGTCGTCTCATCGTCCTCACCCCCTTCGACACCTCCTTCTCCAGCCGCTTGCAATGGCTGCGCTTTCCCAGCACCGAGCATACGACTAAAAAAACCTGGGCCTTTCGGGACGGACTTTGCGATGTCTTGAATCACCGCAGCCTGTAAACTGGCATATTCAGACAAAATCCCGGGGAAGGACTGCAAGTTGAGGGCTTTTTTGGAAAGTGATTTAGAGAGTTTTTTGAGCGCATTCTTCTGTTTACGGGGAAGCGACAACGTAAGCAGTTGATCAATCAATTGATCCAAGGTGTGAACCAATTGTCCTGCGTTCTGTTGCTTAGATTCGTCGGCCGCAAGAATCAGTTTATCAATGCGCTTCAAGCGCACTTCCAGATCATTTTGCTCTGCCGATGCCGTTCTTATTGCTGAGCGCAAACTCGCAAGCTCTTCATCTAATCTTTCGCTGACGTTCTCTGCAGCAAGGCTGACGCGCACTAAAATACGCTGTAAAAGAGCCGCGTAATCCTCAGCTTGCTTTTTTTGCTCTTCAAAGCTCTCACTCTGTTCAAAATATTTATCCTTCCAGCGCTCTATCTCGACATTCGTGTCCGATGAGTTACTCATGATTTCCCCGAATCAATGGATTTCAGATAAGTATTGCGCACCACAGGCCAAGCGCATACTCACAGAATAGAAGCCTGTTCAGTCAGAGTCCATTTTTTGAACAGGTTTACAGTGAATTTTACTTCCAAGTTGCACAAAGGTAGTGAAAGCTGCGGCAACACCAACATGATGGGAAAAAACCAAGAAGCAGTGTTATTTCCAGGTCAATATTGCCTTTTAAATAACACCACGATCATGGTCGGTTAAGAATGCTTATGTCGTAATCAAAACAATAAGGATCCCGCCATGAAAAAATTAATCGCGCCAATTCTAGTAGCAAGTATTACCGTACCAGCGCTTACGGGCTGCATTGGACAGATGGGCGTAACGAAAATCGCCACAGGTTTCAACCTAAAAGCAGTCGACAATCGATATGGTCGTGCGGGCTTGTATCTTTTAATGGCACCCGTTTACGCCATCACTTCGGCAATAGATTTAATGGTCGTCAACTCCATTGAATTCTGGACCGGAACCAACCCAGTGACCGGTAAAGCGCCAGCCGTAGCAGATACGCCAGTCGAAGCCTATCTTAAAGTGAATACAGATCTTGGCGAAGACTTAAGCGAGGCGCCGCTGAGCAGCATCAACAACCCCAATGAAAAAACCTTTCAAATGCGTGCGCTCGACGACAATGGCTTCATGCGTATTATTGAAGGCAAGCGCACGGGCGATAAAATCGACATTTATATCGATGGTGAATACGCCGCTTCAACAAGCCTTGAAGAAATGAAGCGCTTCGCTGAAGAGAATCACGAACGCTTAGCCCTAGCGCATAAACAAAGTAAGATGGGCTAATTACTAGCAGGCTATTCGTTTTTCTCTCGAAACAGCTCGTTCGTGCGAGCTGTTTCGCTTTTGCCCCGCCGCAATCAACAAGCATTCAGTGGCAACCGTAAGCATCTGCTCAACGTCCTACACTCTCAATCCGTACGAAAAAGCCTTATAGGGTTTAGCCGCTTAGCCGTAAAAGTTAGACAACAATACGCTCCAAGATTACCATCCACCTTTTTGCCGTAGCCTAGGGGTGACAGATGGTATTGTTCTGGCCGATTCAACAAGAGCTGGATTGTATAAGCGATAGCGGAAATGTTCTTGGAAAAATCAAATTCGATGGCTCTCAAGACAAACACATTTTCTACACTGCTGATGAAACCGTGACACTATCAAATGATGAGAAAGCCGGCATTGCCGCACGATTAGCCGGGCTAGACGCAGGCGCCTATTCGATTCCAATGCAAGACGATGACTAAGGTTTTAGATGCATAAGCATGGCCGTTATTATCAATCAGCTAATTTGACAAGAAGCGCCCTAAACACCGAAAGTTGCCGCCAACAAATACCATAATAAGAGAAGCGGTCATGGCTCAAGTTCATCATGTAATCATCATTGGCAGCGGTTTCGGTGGGCAGATCGCGGCGATCAATCTGCAAAAGAAAGGCATCAAGGATTTTATTATCCTTGAACGTAGAGCCTTTGTCGGTGGTACCTGGAGCCAAAACACCTACCCCGGCGCAGCAGTCGATGTCCACTCTCCCCTCTACTCTATCTCGTTCGAGCCTTATGATTGGACACAGATGTTTGCCGAGCAAGACGAGCTTCGCGAATATACAAACTATGTGATCGATAAACATCACTTACGAGAAAAAACGCGCACCAACAGTAATGTCAACCAAGTTACTTGGGACGACGAGCAACACTTGTGGAGCCTATCCATTGATGGCTGCAACGAGGCGCTTCTCTGCAAATACCTGATTAATGCATCAGGACCCTTAAGTACCCCGGTGATTCCCAATTTCAAAGGGCGCGATACCTTTAAGGGCGCGTCATTTCATACCAATAACTGGGATCAAAATTACGACTACAAAGGCAAAAAAGCGGCCATTATTGGCAGCGGAGCGAGCGCTGCCCAAGTCATTCCTGCGATCGCGCCCGATCTTGAAGAGCTCCATGTATTCCAACGCACACCACATTGGGTTATGCCGCGTCCAGACCATACATTTAGCAAATGGCAGCGTGCGTTGCTCCGTAACAAATGGATCTACAAGTTCTTGCGTGTGATTATTTATTGGATTTTGGAGGCGCGCGTTGTTGGCTTCAAGTATTCAAAGACCATGCTTGACGTGCTTGGTACTCGCGGTGCTAAGCGCAATCTAAAAAAGCAGATTCCCGACGAGGCACTTCGCAAGAAAGTGACACCCGACTTCACCCTTGGTTGTAAACGCGTCATTCTCAGTAACACGCTCTACCCCACCTACATGCGTGAAAATGTCACACTGCACGACAAACATGACGGCATTCAAGAGATCACCGAGCGTGGCATTATTTCAATGGATGGAACAGAGCATGAGCTAGATCTCATTATCTACTCGACCGGATATGATGCAACGGACGGCGTAATTTCCTACCCTGTGGTGGGGCGCGACGGCGTAACACTCAAGGATGTTTGGGCCGACTTTCCGCGTGCATATCTCGGTACAACCGCACCGGGCTTTCCAAATCTATTTATCGTGACGGGACCCAATACTGGAATCGGCCATACTTCTGCTCTGTTTATCATAGAAGCGCAAATGCAGTACATCATGCGGGCGATTGAACACACAGAAAAAACGCAGAGCGATACGATAGAAGTGAATCCAGAAGCGGAAGAACGCTACACGACAAAAATCCATCAGGAAATGGCAAAAACGGTTTGGCAAACCGGGGGCTGTAATTCGTGGTACAAAAGTAAAAGCGGGAAAGTCATTGCAATGTTCCCAGGCTTCAGTTTTACCTTTAAGCGATGGGCGAAACGCTTCAAAACCCATGACCATACTCTCAAAAAATCAGGATAATCTCTGGCAGCTTCGTCGAGCCAATGACACAATCGCCCCATAAGCGGCTTGATGCGTCAACGTATTGGAGCTACAAAGAATGGGCATGTAAATTGGCTTACGATGCACTCAAGAGTCATCAACTTCGGTTCACTCAAGAGTCATCAACTTCGATATACTGTGCGAACGCCACCACCCACATTCAATAAGCGACAAAGCAAACCAATGAGCGCACTTCACGAGCTTCAATTCCGTCACGTAAAGCCGGAAGATCTAGACCGCTGTTTCGAAATAGAACAAGCAGGCTTTTCTAGAGAGGAAGCCGCGACGAGGGAGAAGATAGAACACCGAATTCGAACCTATCCCGAAGGCTTTCTTGTTGCGGAAAACCAAACACAGATTGCGGGTTTTGTGAATAGTGGCGCCTGCCATACCGTGGCGCTGTCAGATGAAGATTTTAAAGAATTGCTTGGTCATGATCCCGACGGTCCACACATTGTGGTGATGTCGGTCGTTGTTCATCCCGAGTATCAGGGCAAAGGATTTGCAGGCGCGCTAGTCAAACACTTCATAGAGCAAATGCGCGCCATGTCGAAAGAAGATATCTACTTGATTTGCCAAACCGAACTGATAGGTTTTTATGAGAAGTACGGGTTTAAATATCTTGCCCCTTCCGAATCCGATCATGGCGGGCGCGCTTGGCATGATATGCGTTTAGACCTCTGTACACGCTAGCCGTTAATTGCGTTCAATTCGGCCCTGAAGCTGCGCCATAATCCGCGTGTTTTCTTCAAAGCTTGAGCTCGTAATCTGAGACAACTGCGACACACTAATAGGCACACCATTTCTTTCCTGAACCAAAGCATACTGAGCGACAAGCAGTGCCGTAGCGAGAGCATCACTATGCACTTCGTGCTCTGATTGTTTTAGACCATATAAATAATCATCAAACTCTTCAGGCATGCCCCACTCTTTGCGAATCGCTATACAATACTTCCACCCCACGCTCTTAAAAATATCGAGCTTTTGAATGGGCAAAAGCGTGTGTTCCTCTGGGCGCCCTCCTTCAACCGCGTCGATCTCCTGACATATCAATAGCATCGCAAGCGCCGGAAGCAAGCCAAGCAGATAGGCAGAGCCTTCAGACTCCCCTCGGGCCTGGAAAAGTTCATCGACGGATTTACCGGCGCTTAGTGCCCACTGCCACACGGTTTCGCTGAACGCAGACGTTTTCTGCGCACCTTTAAAGACGGGAAGCAGAATAGCCGCAGAGACGACCTTTTTAATACCGCCAACCCCCATAATGAAAATCGCCTGATCGAGCGACTCAACAGTCTTATTGTTCAAGCGAAAAAACGGCGAATTTACGGTTCTAAGAACCTGAGAAGTCAGCGAAGGATCTTTCAATAAGGATTCGGCAATCTGAGCGTAACTCAGCTCGTCTTGCTTCAGGAGTTTCATTAATGAAGGCAGCGTACTGGGCTTTCGAGGGAGTTGTTCAGTCCGCACCTCAGCCTGCGCAAGCTTTCTAGCAAGCTGCCGCGCACTGGCACGCTGCTCGTCAGTACTATTCACATAGAGACGGTCCGTACCAAACAATTCGAGACAGAACGCTCTATCCAGTTCTGCACGATACTCTTCATACAGCTGTGCGCTGTCTCTTCCGTTACTGACAGGAGAATCTTCTTTCTCAGCGTGTGCAGATTCTTCGCGAACTGCCGCCGATGCAAGCTGGGTCGTCGGTGCATCATCGCTACCGCCCAACAACTTTCTTAACCACGCCATTGCCATACGGTGCTTCCTTTCCCTGCAACTGAACAAGACTTAAGCCAATATGTGAACGAGTGTAATACAGCAATACAAGCGCGCAAAGAATTGAGGCCGTTTATTTCAGCCGATGCGCTGAATATGACGTAAAAAATGCAATAGGTGCTCAATCGTACGATGTATTGATGAGCATATGGCCACCTCATAATACTGACCGCGAGTAAACGTAGGAGGCCTTGCAAAGCGGCACCCCATGAATGGAAGACAACCGTCATTCAAATGTGCTTCTATAAGCAACGGAAACACCGAATCGATAAGGACGGAGTCAACGCAAGATGAACAAAATACTGATTACAGGAGCAACCGATGGCATTGGCTTAGAGACCGCCAAATTACTCGCAGCAAAAGGCCATCATTTATTGATTCACGGAAGAAGCGAGCAAAAGCTGGCCGACACAAAAACCGCATTACATGACTGCGCTCCGAATACCCTCATCGATACATACCGGGCAGACCTATCTCGCTTTGACGACATCCAATCTCTGCTCGTTTCCATCACGAGTGGTCATTCAAGCATCGACATTATTATCAACAATGCCGGCGTGTTAAAAACACCAACTCCCATTACGCCTGAGGGCTTCGATGTCCGGTTTGTCGTGAATACCTTCGCGCCCTATATCTTAGCGAAGGGCCTAATCCCCAGCCTTTCAAGCGATGGACGTATCATCAACCTTTCGTCTGCAGCGCAAGCGCCCATCAATATAGATGCCATGGAAGGCAACGTCGTTTTAAGCGAAGCGTTTCAAGCCTATGCGCAAAGCAAGCTTGCGCTGACTATTTGGTCACAAGAACTAGCGAAAGACTTAAGCAACAGCCAAGTCTCGGTTGCCGTCAATCCCGGCTCACTGCTCGCCAGTAAAATGGTGAAAGAGGGTTTTGGTGTGGCCGGCAATGACTTAAGCGTCGGCGCAAACATTCTAGTGCGCGCAGCATTATCAGAGGAGTTCGCGCGCGCATCCGGACAGTATTACGACAATGACGAACAACAGTTTGCGCCGCCACATGCCGATGCCACTAACCCGGCTATATGTGAGCAAGTAATGGCATCCATTCACAAGATCACCAGTCAGTTTTGCTGAGAACCACCAATATGTAATGCTGCGCTCAACACGCAGACGTAATCTCATCACAAGGAAAAACAAGATGAAAACCATCGGCCTATTAGGCGGCATGAGCTGGGAAAGCACACAAGGCTATTACAAAGCGATCAACGAAGGCGTTAAAAACCATCTCGGCGGCCTGCACTCCGCCAAAATCGCCATGGTGAGTGTCGACTTTGCTGAAATAGAAGCATTACAGATGCAAGACAATTGGCAACAAGCGGGTGAAATACTCGCAAGTGCTGCGGTATCGGTCGAGGCTGCTGGCGCAGACGGTCTGCTTATTTGCACAAACACCATGCACAAAGTAGCAGACGCTGTTCAATCAGCGATTAACATTCCCCTGTTGCACATCGCCGACGCGACTGGCGAAGCACTCGTTCATGCCAACGTCAAAACAGTCGGGTTACTAGGCACAGCCTTCACAATGGAGCAGGACTTTTACAAAGGCCGACTGACACAACACTTTGGCTTGAAGGTCATAACACCGACTACGTCAGACAGGGCTGACGTTCACCGCATCATCTACGAAGAGCTCTGTTTGGGTAATATCCAGACGCGCTCACGCAAAACCTATTTAGAGGTTATAGAGCGGATGGCAGCTCAAGGAGCCGAGGCTGTCATCTTGGGTTGCACAGAGATAGGCCTACTCGTTGAGCAAGCCGATACCGACACACCTCTATTCGACACGACAGCGATCCATGCCCGCAAAGCGGTAGAATTTATGCTCGCGGCTGAGTGCGAGCAAGACTCGTAAACAGGTCGGCTTACTGACGATCAACAGATGAAAAATCAGACGATCAACAGTCGCTAAGGGGTCCAACCGCTACCGATCGCACGAAATGGCAAATCTGGATCAAAGCCGTCGACTTGCTCGGCTAACCATGCGGGGTACGTATTGCTGTTTGGGCCAGGAAACACCACATATTCGTTTGCCCACGGGTAATCACGAGAGGCTTCTAGAATCTGTTTAATCATATCGTCCACACCCTCTCCCCGTTTTTCATAAACGAGCTCAGGCTCAGCGCCGTACCAGTGTCTGTCAGGCAGATCCGCCTCAACACGCAGTACAGGAACACCCCACTTCGCGCGCCATCCGACCACTTCCAAAACAGTGTACGTGTCCGCGTTACTTGGCTTGACTGAAATCCACGTATGCACCGCGAAGATACCCCTCCACCCCCAAGTATCGGCAGCATAAACCTGCACAATCGCGTCGGTGTATTCGGAAGGAAGCGGAGCAATATTTGCCGACTCGCGGGTCGCATCACGCCAGGTTGTGGTGCTGCAGCCCCCTAAGATAAAAACGGCCGTAAACAGCAGCAGTACAGATCTTATACTAGGCCACGCCGGATTTGCTTTAACACATCTACTCAACAATACGATAGCCTCATAAATCATCACCCGTTGGAAGATACGCTGTGTACTGTCGATTAGTTTACTCAAATGAGAGCTCACAATCATTGCTCATGCGTCTGCGTTTTAATTAACTGCCGATTTTATTTAACGGCCTAGTTTAAGCCCACGGCGCGAAAGTCGCTTTCAAGAGATGTTAACTTTTGAGGTTCTAGGTCCTCTCTTGCCCCGTTCTTCATCGTGAGATTTCTAAAATCCTGTTTCCAAACGGTCAGTATTCACCAAATAGCGGACATCAGACAAGTGTTCTAGCTTTACTCTCTTCAAGAGGCAAACAGACATTCAAATGAGGTTAGTGCTCGACAATAATGAACTAGTCGCCTTTATCTGAATGTTACTTTCCCCTTAATTATTTTGGTCATCAGCTGATAACAAATACGGAGTCCATGAGCGCCAGCAAGGCGTGAGTTCGACTAAATGTTTGGTTATGTTCTTTTTTGGTGTTGCCAATACAGTGCGAAGATCACCAAAGACAATACAAATTCTAATACCATTGCTGGTACCAAGACTAACGCTGGAGCACCTATGGTTAGAGTTGAAACTAACCTTCCTACACCACCTAATAAGAAAAAAAATGCTATGAAAGGGACGAATTGAATCTGGGAACCAAGGTTACGAGCGACCCAAAAACAAAACACACCAAAAGCGATCCAATAAACTGAAAAAAACCTAAGCTCGTTATCGACTGTTGCTTCGACAGGACCTGACCTTTCCCCCAAATTTAAAACCATGAACTCGATGAGATTTCCAATTATCCTAGCAATATGGAGATCTCAATATGAAGAAGCGATATTCAGAAGAACAAATCATCAAGGCGATCAATCAGCATGAGGCTGGAGCTAAAGTTGAGGATATTTGTCGGGAGATGGGTATCTCATCCGGCACATTTTACAACTGGCGATCTAAGTATGCTGGCCTTGAGGTGAATGAAGCCAAACGACTGAGAGAGCTAGAGTCAGAGAATGCAAAGCTTAAACGCTTGCTCGCGGAGAAACTCTTGGAAGTTGAAGCAATGAAGGAAGTCGTTGCAAAAAAGTGGTGAAGCCAGTCGAACGGAAGCCAGTTGTCGTCTTTCTGATGGATCGGTTTGGTTTTTCAGAACGCCGCGCCTGTGCTCTTGCTCAAATCAGTCGGACTGGCTTTCGCCATCAAGCCAAAGGATATGGCGATGAGCAACTGCGTTCGCGCTTAAAAGAGCTTGCGGCCAAGTACTCAAGATATGGATATCTAATGTTGCACGCCTTTCTTAAACAAGAAGGCCTTGTGGTTAATCGCAAGCGAACGTATCGCGTGTATACGGAAGAACAGTTACAGGTCCGCACGAAGAAGCGAAAGAAGCTAACTAGACCACGTGTGGTAAACAGCCCTGCTACAGCACCGAATCAAAGTTGGTCGATGGATTTTGTTTCGGACCAATTAGCGAGCCATAGACGATTTCGTATTTTGAATGTTGTAGATGATTACTCTCGAGAAATTGTAGGCCAGCTCGCTGAATACTCGATATCTGGGGCTCGTGTTGCTCGCTTTT
>NZ_LWFT01000604.1:0-3487 GCF_001635105.1 Oleiphilus sp. HI0079 | reverse complement strand
TTTGGTTAAAAATAAACCAAACGCCTTGACACTGTACGGGGGCGTCATTAGACTTGCGCCCCTCGACTTGAGAGCACCTATTTTGGGTGGGAATTTGATAGATAATATTGGAGTTTGCTTACATGGCAACTATTAATCAGTTGGTGCGTAAGCCTAGAAAGCGTGTCGTCGCTAAAAGTGACGTTCCCGCGTTGCAGGCTTGTCCGCAGCGTCGTGGTGTTTGTACTCGTGTTTATACGACTACGCCGAAAAAGCCTAACTCGGCTTTGCGTAAAGTATGTCGTGTGCGCCTTACAAACGGCTACGAAGTAACATCTTATATCGGTGGTGAAGGCCACAACCTACAGGAGCACAGTGTAGTGTTGATCCGTGGTGGTCGTGTTAAAGACCTTCCGGGTGTGCGCTATCACACAGTTCGCGGTAGTTTGGATACATCTGGCGTTGCAGATCGTCGTCAGGGTCGTTCGAAGTACGGTGCTAAGCGTCCTAAGGGATAAGATTAGTTTTAATTTAAATTATAAGGGGTAAGAGTAAGGTCAGGTTCATCCTGAATTACCTGAAGACCTTAGATGTAACAGAGGGCTTATCATGCCAAGAAGAAGAGTTGTCGCCAAGCGCGAGATCCTTCCGGATCCAAAGTTTGGAAGTCAGTTGCTTGCTAAATTCATTAACCATGTAATGGTTAGTGGTAAAAAAGCGGTTGCAGAAAAGATTGTTTACGATGCGCTAGATACAGTTGCTGGCAAAAGTAACCAAGATCCAATGGAGTTGTTCGACAAAGCGTTAGAGTCGATCCAGCCGATGGTTGAGGTTAAGTCGCGTCGTGTAGGTGGTGCTACCTATCAAGTTCCAGTCGAAGTTCGTCCATCTCGTCAGATGGCTCTAGCTATGCGTTGGTTGGTTGAATATTCGCGTAAGCGTGGCGAAAAGTCGATGGCTTTGCGTCTTGCTGGTGAGATTCTTGATGCTGCAGAAGGTAAAGGTGCAGCTGTTAAGAAGCGTGAAGATGTTCACCGCATGGCGGAAGCGAACAAGGCATTCTCGCACTACCGTTTCTAAAACAAACTTTTGTTTTAGTGCACAAACAAGCCTGCTTTATGCAGGCTTGTTGCGATTAACGAGGAAATTTCAGTGGCCCGTAAAACGCCAATTGACCGTTACAGAAATATTGGGATCGTCGCTCACGTAGATGCGGGAAAGACGACCACAACGGAGCGTGTACTGTTCTATACAGGCTTGTCTCACAAGATTGGAGAGGTGCACGATGGTGCAGCGACCATGGATTGGATGGAGCAAGAGCAAGAGCGGGGTATCACTATTACTTCTGCCGCAACGACCTGCTTTTGGTCGGGTATGCGTCAGCAGTTTGATCAATTTAGAATCAATATTATCGACACGCCAGGGCACGTAGATTTCACGATCGAAGTAGAGCGGTCTTTGCGCGTTCTCGACGGTGCTGTCGTTGTTCTGTGTGGTTCATCTGGTGTGCAGCCTCAAACAGAAACTGTCTGGCGGCAAGCCAATAAATATCATGTGCCTCGAATGGTATTTGTAAATAAAATGGACCGAACGGGTGCTGATTACATGTCAGTTATCGAGCAGTTGAAATCTCGGCTGGGCGCCAACCCTGTACCATTGCAGATGACCATCGGTTCAGAAGATGAATTCAAAGGCGTTGTTGATCTTATTAAGATGAAGGCCGTTATCTGGAATGAGGCTGATCAAGGTATGACCTTTGAATATCAGGATATTCCAGAAGAATTGCTTGAAGAATGTCAACAAATGAGAGAGGGCATCGTTGAGGCTGCGGCCGAGGCCAACGATGAATATATGGATTTGTATCTTGAGGGTGTCGAGCTATCAGAGGAGCAGATAAAGGAGGGTATCCGGCTGCGAACGCTTGCAAATGAGATTGTTCCGGTGCTCGGTGGTTCGGCGTTCAAAAATAAGGGTGTTCAAGCCGTTTTGGATGCGGTGGTCGAGTACTTGCCATCGCCTACTGAGGTTAAAGCGATTGAGGGTGTTTTGGATGATGGCGAGACGATAGCGACTCGAGAAGCAGATGATGATGCGCCTTTTGCTGCCTTGGCCTTCAAGATTGCGACCGATCCCTTTGTCGGGACTCTAACTTTTTTCCGTGTGTATTCGGGTAAATTGCAGACCGGTGACGCGGTATGGAATCCTGTCAAAGGTAAGCGTGAGCGTATCGGGCGGATGGTGCAGATGCACTCTAATAACCGGGAAGAAATTAAAGAGGTTTTGGCGGGTGATATCGCTGCAGCAGTCGGCCTTAAAGATGTTACTACCGGCGAAACCTTGTGCGACCAATCGAATAAGATAACGCTAGAACGAATGGAATTTCCGGAGCCGGTTATTTCGGTTGCTGTAGAGCCGCGATCTCAGGCTGACCAGGAGAAGATGGGTGTTGCGCTAGGTAAGTTGGCGCAAGAAGATCCCTCGTTTCGTGTTAAGACTGATGAAGAGACGGGGCAAACCATTATTTCAGGTATGGGTGAGCTTCATCTTGATATTATTGTTGACCGCATGAAGCGCGAGTTTAGTGTAGAGGCGAATATCGGTAAGCCGCAGGTGGCTTATCGCGAGGCGATTCGTAATCACTGTGATATCGAGGGTAAGTTTATCCGGCAATCTGGTGGTCGTGGTCAGTATGGGCATGTAAATATTCGGTTTGAGCCTCGCTCCGATGGTGAAGAGGGGTTGGAGTTCGTAAACGAAATTGCTGGGGGTACTGTTCCTAGGGAGTATATTCCAGCGGTCGAAAAGGGTATCGAGGAGCAGATGAATAACGGTGTTCTGGCTGGTTATCCTTTGCTTGGCTTGAAGGCGACCTTGTATGACGGCTCTTATCATGATGTTGATTCGAATGAGATGGCGTTCAAGATTGCAGGTAGTATGGCTACCAAAAAGCTTTCTGAAGAAGGTGGGGCTGTCTTGCTTGAGCCTACAATGAAGGTAGAGGTGGTGACGCCGGAAGAGAATATGGGTGATGTGGTTGGTGATTTAAACCGCCGAAGAGGGCTGATTTCAGGTATGGATGATGGTCCGGGCGGAAAAGTCGTCAACGCAGAGGTCCCGTTATCAGAAATGTTTGGTTATGCGACGGATTTGCGGTCTGCAACGCAGGGTCGGGCAACTTATACGATGGAGTTTTTGAAGTATTCAGAAGCGCCGTCAAACATTGCAGAAGTAATCATTAATAGGCATTAAATCAGAGCTAAGGGGAATTTACCGTGGCAAAAGCAAAGTTTGAAAGAGTTAAGCCGCACGTTAACGTGGGAACCATTGGGCACGTTGATCACGGCAAAACAACATTAACGGCAGCACTTACTCGCGTATGTGCTGAAGTATTCGGTGGTGAGAAGGTTGACTTCGCGAACATCGACAACGCTCCAGAAGAGCGTGAGCGTGGTATTACAATTGCAACGTCACACGTAGAGTACGATTCAACAGATCGTCACTACGCGCA
>NZ_LWFT01000603.1:0-11726 GCF_001635105.1 Oleiphilus sp. HI0079 | reverse complement strand
TCTTACCGCGGGTAAAAGGCGGCGCAGAGCAAGATTTAGCGCAGCTTCGCTATGAGAAGAATCGGCTCAATACGGCATTGTTGAGTACTGAGCAGGATCTCGAGCAAAAGATTCGTCAACGCACAGAAGCACTCGAAAAAGCGAATGCGCAGTTGAATCAGCAGGTTGCATTACGCAAATCCGTCAGCGAAGCGCTTGTGAAAAGTCAGACACGTTTAACCCAAGCGATCGAAGCCTCCAATCTGGGCTTGTTTGATTGGGAAGTGGCAGAAGGTCGCTTCTTCCAATCCAATTTCCATCATATTTTTGGAGATAAAGAGCTCAGCTCTCAAGATGTTATCGAGCGCCTTAAGCGCGTTGTGCATAGTGAGGACTATGCGGGGTTGCGCGATACCCTCAATGCTTGCCTGCAAGGTGAAAAGGCAGAATATCAGCTGAATTATCGAGTGAATGACGCGGGTGTTTGGCGTTGGATTGAGGAGCATGGGCGTGTGGTTGATGTTGACGAAGAGCATCGAGCGCGCCGTCTTATGGGGACGCGTCGCGACATCCAAAGTGATGTGCAGCGAGATGAAGAAATACGGTTGGCCAAATCTGTATTTGATCATACCTCTGAAGGCGTGATGGTCTTGGATCGCAAACAGCGCTTTTTGTCGGTGAACCCCGCCTTTACCAAGATTACTGGGCATGACTTGGATACGATCATCGGTCAGCCGCTTGTTGATGTGAGTGAGACGCCACAAACGCGGCAAGTTTATGCGCAAATCTTTGAGACGCTTGAAAGCGACGGGCAATGGCAAGGTGAACTGCTGGAGCGGCGTCGCCATAGCGATTACTACTCGCAACGGACCCAGATCAATGTGATTCGTGATGAGTCTGGCGGAATCAAATATTACGCCGGACTGATTAGTGATATGACGGATCACAAAGAAACGGATGAGAAGCTCGATTATCTCTTGAATTATGATGGCTTAACACGACTGGCAAATCGTGTTCAGTTTCAAAACCAGTTACACCGGGCGTTGATTCGATATCAAGATGAGCAGCTCCCTTTTGCGCTGGTAATGATCGATATCGATCGGTTTAAGCATTTCAACGATAGTTTTGGACATGAGATCTCTGATCGAATTCTGCAAAATGTGGCCGAGCGATTAAGTAACAGTGTTCAACGGGTTGATGTGCTTGCGCGCGTGGGTGGCAATGAGTTTGCCTGTATTGTTGCCTGCAGTCCGACCTTTAAAGTAAAGAAGTTTGCTCAGCGTCTTTTTCACGCCTTGACGGATAAACCCTATCAACTTGGTAAAAACGAAGTCGTGCTTTCTTGTAGCATTGGTATCGCATTGTTGCCACAGCATACCGAAGATATTGAAACGCTTAGCCGCTTCGGCTCTCTTGCGGTGCAAAAGGCAAAATACCACGGCGGCAATCAAATTCAGATGTTTGACGAAAGCTTGAAGACATTTTCGCGTGAGCGTCTCGAGATTGAGAAAGAGTTACGTTCCGCTCTCGTGAATGAAGAGCTCGAGGTGTATTACCAGCCGAAGCTCGATTTGAAAGAGGGGCTGATACTCTCCTATGAGGCCTTAATCCGCTGGAGCCACCCTCAGCGAGGTCTGGTTTCTCCTCAGGAGTTTGTTGCCATTGCCGAAGAGAATGGGTTGATATCAGATCTCGGCGCCTATGTTCTTTATGCGGCCTGTAACCAAACGAAAAAATGGCAGGACATGGGCTTTGGACCGCTCAGTGTGTCGGTTAACCTTGCGCCACGTCAATTGTTAGAGCCGCACCTAAAAAGCATCATCATTGAGAGTATTGCGGAGTCAGGTCTTGACGCGGGATTTCTTGAATTAGAGCTGACAGAAAGTGCCCTGAAAGAAGACATTCAGGGAGTAAGCGAGCGGCTTGCGGACTTACGCGAGATTGGCATCAAGGTATCGATCGACGACTTTGGAACGGGCTATTCATCGCTCAGTTATTTGCGCCACCTGCCCGTAGATACGCTTAAGATCGACCGAGAGTTTATCGACAATATTGAGTGCTCCAAAGCTCAGCAGGCGATTACCAAGGCGATTGTCGTATTGAGTAATTCTCTTGATTTGAAAGTTGTTGCTGAGGGCGCAGAAAATGAAGCGCAGCTTGATCTTCTAAGATCCCTTGGATGTGACTATGTTCAGGGTTACTACGTTTCGAGACCGCTTGATAAGGAAGCAATGGAAGCCCTGTTACGAAACCAGCAGCCGTCAAACGTTGGATAGTTGGATACCCTCAGCCAGCTTTAAACGACCTTCCAAATCAAACTGACCCCAACAGCGAATAACAGAAAACGACACGCTTGCATGAACTGAGTCTCGCTCAAGCGACCTTGAATCTGTTTGCCCAGCCAAACGCCCAAGTAGGCCATTGGTAACAGCACGACACTGATCGCGACCAACTGCAGAGACCATTGCCCGTTTAGAGAGTAGGGAATCAACTTGATGGCATTCATGATCGCGAAAAACGCACCAGCGGTAGCGAGCCACGCTGCTTTTGGAAGCGCTCTGGATACAAAGTAGATATTGATCGGTGGGCCGCCGGCGTGTACGAGCGTGCTACTTAAACCAGAGCTTGTCGACCAAAAAAAACGAGCGCCTTTAAAGCGCATTAGTGCTTGTTGTAGTCGCGCCCAAAGCGCAAACAGAATGCATAGAATACCTAAACCGAGCATGAGGGCCGAATCGGAGGCCGATCCCATGGCAAAGCCGCCAAGAAATATGCCGACCAGCGCGCCGGGAATTAAGCCCCTTAATTCAGGCCAATTTATCTGTCGAAAGTAGTAGCGCAGAGTTTGCGCATCCATCGCAAGCAAAAGCGGTAGGGTAATTGCTGTGGCTTCGAGCACCCCAATTTTAAAGCTCAATAGTGGCACGGCGACAACACCGGCGCCTCCGGCAAAGCCCGACTTTGAAATACCGGTGATGATGACGCCAGTGATGGCCAATAGCCAAAAGATCGGATCGCTTGTCATGTTGTGAATCTCTTATCCATTTGGCTTAGGTGGTTCCAAAAACGTGCGCTGCGCCATCAGGGAAGTTCAAACCAGAGCGCTTCGAAGTCGTCGCTGTTTGCCTGAGCCTGCACATGGTCAGTGGACGCTATCGCACCACCCAGAGCATCGCCCGCCTTCAATGTGGTTGTTGCATCATTAAACTGAAACTCTGCTGAGCCCTTTATGACATGCAAATAACTATGATTGCCCCGACTCGTCAGCGTGGCAGTCTCGTCTGTAGCGAGGCGCAAACGATAGATACGCGCGTCCTGATGTACGTGCAACGAGTCGCCTTCACCATCGGGGGTGACTAAAGGAGTTAACGCGGTATTCTGTTCTATTGCGCGTTGTTCATAACTCGGTTCAATGTTTTGCACTTCAGGCTGAATCCATATCTGAAGAAACTTCAGAGGAGCCTCTTTGGAGGCATTGTGCTCAGAATGTGTTACCCCAGTGCCGGCACTCATTCGCTGTACTTCGCCTGCAGGTATCTGGTAATGGTTACCGGTACTATCTTTATGCTCAATCGTACCCTCAAGAACATAGGAGATAATCTCCATGTTTTGATGGCCATGTGTATCAAAGCCTGCGCCGGGTGCGACGGTATCGTCGTTGATGACGCGAAGCACCGATACGCCCATGTGCTGAGGGTCGTAGTAGTGACCAAAGGAAAAGCTGTGTTTGCTATCCAGCCAACCAAAGTTGGCCTGACCCCGTTCCTCATTACGTCTCAAATAGTTCATGCGTCTCTCCTGTCATCTAACGAATGATGGGATTAGTATATGGAGCGAACAGCCTGGGAAATACCGGAAGAATTAAGATGAAATGCTCAAAAAAACTGATGTTTCTGTTGTTACTGGCGGTCGTGAACCCAACATACGCCAATCAGTTGGAGAAAGTCGCCAGTGGTTTTGCTTTGCCTTGGTCGATTGAATTTGTTAGTCACAATACCGCCTTGGTGAGTGAGCGAGAAGGTCAACTTCAGTTTATTGAATTGGGCTCAGGCAAAAAGACGCAGATTCAGGGCGTTTGGCCTGTATGGTTCAGCGGGCAGGGCGGCTTGCTCGATTTGGCACTGCATCCGCAGTTTCAGAGAAATGCGTGGATTTATGCGACCTACAGTAAGCCGGATGATGACGAAGCTTCAACGGCCTTGGCCCGGTTCAGAATAAAAGATGCGCGCGTGCGCGATTTTGAAGAGCTTTTTGTGAGCAACGCCAAGTCATCGGGTGGACGACACTTTGGCAGCCGGATCGCGTTTGATGCACAGGGGTATCTTTATTTTAGCTCTGGTGATCGAGGCGAGCGCGAATGGGCTCAGGAGCTTTCGAGTCATGCGGGTAAAATACTTCGATTGCATGATGACGGGCGTATTCCTGAAGATAACCCGTTTTACGCTGTAAAAGGCGCGCAGCCCGAGATCTGGGCATATGGCAACCGAAACCCGCAAGGCATGCATTATGACCTGGAAACCGATGTTCTTTGGTCAATAGAGCATGGGCCGAGAGGTGGTGATGAGGTCAATATCATTCAGCGTGGCGCGAATTATGGTTGGCCCGTTATCTCGTATGGTAAAGAGTATTGGGGCCCCATAGACGTTGGAGAAGGTACGCATCGTGAAGGCATGGAGCAACCGGTCAAGTACTATGTGCCTTCCATCGCGCCAAGCAGCTTGAGTATGTTTGGGAACAAGCTTTATGCTGGTGCGCTGAAGTTGCGTCACGTAAATGTGCTTGTGCTAGATGCATCAATGACGAGAGTGACGGCAGAACAGCGACTGTTCGAAAGTCTTGACGAACGGGTTCGCGATACGGTACTTGGGCCCGATCAGTGGATGTACTTTCTGACCGATTTGGGCAACTTATATCGTTTCGAGCCCTAAAAATCGAAATGTGCTAAGCGCGCACCTTGATGAGTTTCGCTCTGAGAATTTTCAATAAGTCTTCAGTGCGGACTTCAATATCCAGGCCTCTTCGGCCGCCGCTCACTAGCAAGGTTTCTAGGTGCTCTGCGGAGGCATCGACAATCGTCGGTAATCGTTTTTTCTGTCCGAACGGGCTAACACCACCCTTGATATAGCCCGTCGAGCGCTCAGCGTCTTCGACTTTGGCCATGCTTGCCTTCTTCGCGCCCAGTGCTTTTGCGGCACTTTTAAGATTGAGGCTTTCTGCAACAGGGATGATGACGCATGCCAACTTGCTAGCGTCTAGCTCGATGATGAGTGTTTTAAACACTTTCTCTGGATTAAAACCGAGCTTTTCTGCCGCTTCCAAACCGTAGGCACCATGGTTTGGATCATGCTCGTAGGCATGCACGGTATGAGAAATCTTCTGCTTGTTGAGTAGATTGATCGCGGGCGTCATGCTTGACGAGTTTACGTCTTTTTGTAGGCAATAAAAAAGGGCCCTTAGGCCCTTTTTAAACGTCACGATTTACTTTGTGTAGGCCGCGGCCGCTTTTTCGATAGAGGCGCGCGCTGCATCCGCGTTTTCCCAACCGATAATTTTCACCCATTTGCCCGCTTCAAGATCTTTGTAGTTTTCGAAGAAGTGCTGGATCTGATCTTTTAACAGAGGCGGAAGGTCATCAACATCTTTAACGTCACTATACGCAGTGGATAGCTTGTCGTGAGGAACGGCAACCAACTTTTCGTCGCCACCCGCTTCGTCTTCCATGTTCAGCATGCCAACAGGACGGCAGCGAATAACGGCGCCTGGCAATACGGGATAAGGAGTGATAACCAAAACGTCTAATGGGTCACCGTCATCAGCAAGCGTATGTGGAATGAAACCATAGTTCGCAGGGTAAAACATAGGTGTCGCCATGAAGCGATCAACAAGCACGGCGCCCATGTCTTTGTCGATTTCGTATTTGATTGGGCTGCTGTTTGCAGGAATTTCAATCGCAACGTAAATATCGTTTGGCAGATCTTTACCTGCTGGGATGTTGTCAAAAATCATGTAAGTTTCCTCAACGTGAGCGCTAGAATAAAGGCTCGCGATTATAAGGCCTTAGCCCAGTCAAACCAAGCTTCTCGCGATATCTAAACCGCTGCTTTTAACGTTTTTACACCATTTTTGGTGCCGACAAGAAGAATGTCCGCTGATCGCGCGGCAAACAGGCCATTTGTGACCACACCCGTGATCTGGTTTATTTGCTCTTCCATAGCGATCGGCGACTGAATTTTCATGTTGTGGACGTCAAGAATAAGGTTCCCATTATCCGTAATAAAGTCTTCGCGCCAAACGGGGTCGCCGCCCAGTTTCACCAATTCGCGCGCGACATAGCTACGCGCCATTGGAATCACTTCTACCGGAAGCGGGAATGCGCCCAAAAGATCAACTTGTTTGGTGTCGTCTACAATACAGACAAAGGTTTTCGCGACAGCGGCAACGATTTTCTCTCTGGTGAGCGCTCCGCCGCCGCCTTTAACTAATTCAAGATGCGCATTGCACTCGTCAGCACCATCAATATAAAAATCGAGTTTTGGCGCACTGTTGAGCTCGTAGACTGGAATGCCGTGAGATTTCAATCGTTCGGCGCTGGCCTCGCTGCTTGCGACCGTGCCGTCAAAGGTGTGTTTGAGCTCAGCAAGGTGGTCGATGAAAAAGTTGGCGGTAGAGCCTGTGCCAATGCCAATAATGCTGTCGCTATCTAGCTGACCTTTGATGAGATTAACGGCTTCGAGCGCCACCGCGCTTTTAAGTTCGTCCTGAGTCATTAAGCATTCCTGATGAAGTTCTAGAATTTCGTGCAGTATAGGGGGCAAGCTCAGCCATTTAAAGCAATGCTTTCAAGCTCGTCGGCAGGAACCGGGCGGCTTAGCAGATAGCCCTGCATGACGTCGCATCGATTGTCTTTGAGGAAGTTCAATTGCTCTTCGGTTTCTACACCTTCCGCGACGACTTTTAAACCGAGATTATGAGATAGCGCAATGATGGCTTTTACGATTGTCTGATTGACGCCATCGGTAATGATATCGTTAACGAAGCTACGATCTATTTTTATCGCATCTAGAGGTAAGGAGCTTAGGTATGAGAGCGACGAATAGCCGGTTCCAAAATCGTCCACAGATATTTTACAGCCCAGTTGGTGAACTTGCCTAAAGATTTGAACGCAATGCTCTGGGTCTGACATGACAGCTGATTCTGTGAGCTCGAGCTCTAAACACTCAGGCTCGATGCGTGAATCTGCAATAGTGGACCGGAGAGATTCAAGAAAACCATCAAACTGGAGTTGCCTGCTTGATATATTGACGCTTATGGTCACGGATGGGGGCAAGACTTTACGTGTTTGCCAGTCTTTCAGCTTATGACAAGCATCGTTGAGTATCCAAAGGCCTAGTTCGTTAATGAAGCCGCGCTCTTCTGCAATCGAGATGAATAATACTGGGCTTATGAATTGGCCATCTATTCTCCAGCGCATAAGGGCTTCTAGACCCACTATTTGGTCTGTCGTCGCGCTATATTGAGGCTGGAAATAGGTCTCGAGTTGATCATTAATGATTGCGTTCTTGAGTTTAGTTCCAAGCTCAATCCGCATTCTGGCATCTTGCTCTAGCTCTTCAGAAAAGTAGGCGTATTGGCTGCGACCTTTGTTTTTGGCGAGATACATTGCTGCATCCGCATTTTTTAACAACTTACTAGCCGACGTTTGCGTTCCGTCGTAAACAGCAATACCGATGCTGGTGCTTGTGAGAATTTCATGACTATTGATGTTGTGCGGTTTGGAAAGATCCTCAAGAATACGCATCGCAATTTGACTTGTTGTATTGGGGCTTTCTAAGTCGTTTAGGACGATACAAAACTCATCGCCACCTAGTCTCGCGACGTAATCGCTATCGCGAACGCATTGCTTCAGTCTGAGTGCAATGCTGCGTAAAAGCAGGTCACCTGCTGCATGCCCGTAGGAGTCGTTGACTACTTTAAAGTGGTCGAGGTCAAGAAACATTACTGCTAGTTTCTGAGCCCGTGTTTTGCCACGGCCGACTAATCGCGCCAGCATATTGGTAATTTGCTCTCGATTGAACAGGCCTGTTAGCTGGTCGTGACGAGCAAAGTCCTGCAAGCGTTTGAACGCGCTTTTAAGATCTTTTTGTTGCTCTTTGATAATGCTTTTTTGATTGTCTAGTTGCAGAAATACATTTGCTTTGTGGAGTATGATTTCTGGTATTAGGGGCTTCGTCAGGATGTCTACAACGCCGTGCTTATAGCCCTTCTGAAGGTCTTCATTGCCGATGTTTTGGGCTGTCATCAGAATGATAGGTACGTAGCGGGCGCGGGCGCTGTTATGAATTTCTTCTGCTAGATCATAACCAGAAATATCAGGCATAATGATGTCGAGAAAAATCACCGCGAGATCGTGTTGCTGTAGCACTTTGCGAGCATCTTCCGCGTTGTTGGCTAGAAACACGCGCGCGCCCGTAGATGCCAGAATTGACTCCATAATCAGCAAGCTAGATTGCGCATCGTCGACAACGAGGATATTTTGCGAGGATTTCACTTTATTCACTGCAACGTCCTTGCTGATTCAATGCAATAGGTATCCAAATCATAAGGTGAATGGCCGCTAAAAATGCGTATCTCCAAAACACCTATTAATAGCAGAGTAAAGCGCCTTTATCCACTCGTTATAGAGCACGAATTTGGTTAAGATTGCGCATCTCTTTGAGTGCTGAACGCGGGCTGAGCCCAAAATATTGCTGCGGAAACGAGTTATTTATGCTGAACAACTATATTAAGAAAATTCTAGATGCGCGGGTTTATGACGTGGCGATTGAGTCACCTTTAACGCCTGCGAGAAGTCTTTCGCAGCGTTTTAACAATGAGATCTTTTTGAAGCGTGAAGATTTGCAGCCTGTGTTTTCGTTCAAACTACGCGGCGCATACAACCGCGTTCGACAGCTTAGCGATATCGATAAGGCGAAAGGCGTGATTGCTGCCTCTGCGGGTAATCATGCGCAGGGCTTGGCATTAGCCGCGAAGACACTGGGTATCAAAGCTACGATCGTAATGCCAAAAACGACGCCGGAAATTAAGGTCAGTTCGGTCAAAGCGCGTGGTGCGAAAGTGGTGCTTGTTGGCGACACCTTTGACGAGGCGTCAGCCTATGCTCAAGAGCAAGTAAAAGAGAAAGGCTTGATTTACATCCCTCCTTACGATGATGAAGACGTGATAGCCGGTCAGGGAACGGTTGCAATGGAGTTGCTAAAGCAGCACACGGACGCAGCGCATGCGGTATTTATTCCTTGCGGTGGCGGGGGCCTTATTGCGGGGATGGCTGCATACATTAAATATCTGCGCCCTGAAATTAAGGTGATCGGCGTAGAGCCTGAGGATGCGGCTTGTTTGTTAGCTGCGAAAAAAGCCGGTAAGCGCGTTACGCTAGATCAGGTGGGTATTTTTGCTGATGGAGTGGCTGTGCGCCAGATCGGGAAATTGCCGTTTGATATCTGTAAGGATCATGTCGATGATGTGATCACGGTGAGTACCGATGAGATCTGCGCAGCGATAAAAGATATCTTTGACGATACCCGCGCCATTGCGGAGCCTGCTGGCGCGATTGGTGTGGCAGGCCTGAAAAAATATGTTGAGCAAACCGGGGTTCAGGGTGAGAACTTGTTAACGGTCGTGTCTGGCGCAAATATGAATTTTGATCGTTTGCGTTACATTTCAGAGCGAACGGAAATTGGCGAAAAGCGCGAAGCGATCTTGGCAGTGACGCTACCGGAGAAACCTGGCAGCTATAAAAGGTTTATTAAAGCCTTACACCGGCGTAATATCACTGAGTTTAACTACCGTTACGCAGATGGTTATGAAGCGCAGATTTTTGTAGGTGTACAGACCTCGGGTGTCGATGGTGAGCGTTTGCAGCTTGTTGAAGAGCTCGAAGAGCAGGGTTATCCGGTGAGTGATTTAACGGATAATGAACTGGCTAAATTGCATATTCGCCATATGGTGGGTGGGCGTTCTCAGGTTGAAAACGAGCACGTGTACCGATTTGAATTCCCTGAGCGGCCCGGAGCCTTGATGAAATTTCTCACCTCACTGGGAAGTAAATGGAATATCTCTATGTTCCATTATCGAAACCATGGTGCCGCCTACAGTCGTGTTTTTATGGGCGTACAGGTCGATAAATCTGAGTTGAAGCTATTCAATGAGATGCTTGATGAGATCGGCTTTCGCTACTGGGATGAGACGAATAATCCGGTTTACCATCAGTTTTTGCGTGGTAAGTAAGTTGCCGCTTCCGAGATGATCGCGTCCATTGGTATGTCCCAAGGCGCGACGTCTATTTTTTGGATTTTTTGGAAATCATATCCGAAACCCAGCATAAACGGAGGTTTGGATGCGAAGGCGATCTCGTTTTTAAATGCGAAGTGGCGATCATAAAATCCGCCCCCCATCCCCACTCTGTTGGCTTGCTCATCGAAGGCGACCAAAGGACATATCACAAGGTCTAAGTGCTTTGGCGAGATCACGTTTTCTTCTTTCAGTTCTGGCTCAGCCATGCCAAAGCGATTCTCCACCAAGCGAGTACCGGGTTGGAAGTGAACAAAGTACATGCGCTCTTTGTTGATTGGGTCGAGAGCCGGTAAATAAACGTGTTTTCCGTGTGATAGGGCCTGATCTATCAGGCTTTGTGTTTCTACTTCACCGAGTGCTGAAAGATATAGAGCAAGGTTTTGGGCTTTGTTGTAATAAAGCGTTTGGAGCGCTCTCTGACAAATTTGTTGGCCTAAATCGCTTCGATCTTCTGGAGATAATGCTAGTCGGCGTTTGCGGATAGTCTGTCGCTGCTGCTCGAGAGTGTAGCTTGCGCGATCATTTTTTATGACGTTCTTAGGAGTGCTTTTCATGAGCGCTGTCTCGTAAGTGTGCCCAAAATGCCGCTGCCTGATAGGGCCTTGAACCGAAAGGTTCAAGGTGGCGAATACCTGACGTATATTAGGCTTTCCCGCCGAAGGGGACATGCACACAACACGTGAAATACTTGCCTATAAAAAAGTATCGGCTCGAGGACTTATCTGGCTGGCGAACATTCCAGGTCACGGTCCTAGTATAATTTTTCCTAGCCAAGTTTACAGTCCGCGTTACTAAAAAAAACATAATGCAGGATGGCTAGCCCAGACAATGTTTTTTGTGTTACCGGGATTCTTTCGCTGCAAGTATCTGATCCATTTGCGCTTCAAGCTTGCTCAGCTTCTGCTCCTCTCCACTAGAGCTCATCGAGCTCTGCATCAGCTCGTATGTTAGATTGAGCGCCGCCATAACGGCAATGCGCTCACTTCCGAAAACCTTTCCTGAACCACGAATCTCGCGCATTTTTGCGTCGAGCTGCACAGACGCTTCACGCAGTTCTTTTTGTTTGTCTGGTGGACAGGCAACAAGATACTCTTTGTCGAGAATCCTTACTTCAAGCGTATTCTGCTCAGACATTAATTTTGCTCCAGTGCGCGTAGACGACCAATCATTCCCTCGATCTTGGTTTTGGCAAGATCGTTTTTTTGAAGAAGTTTTGAGCGCTCGCTTTGAAGTTGCTCCTGCGACTTAGTCAATCGGGCGTTGTCTTCTTCAAGGCGCTCGCAGTATGCAATGAGTTGTTCGACTTTGTCTGAAAATCTGCTGATAGGCGAGTTATCCATTACGCCGTTCCTTCGTCATTATCGTGAGCGGTTAGAAATTAAAACATAATGCAGCGT
>NZ_LWFT01000602.1:0-3217 GCF_001635105.1 Oleiphilus sp. HI0079 | reverse complement strand
ATTCGTCATCATTACAATGCGGTCTGACAGTAAAACAGCCTCATCGACATCGTGCGTAATCATGATGACGGTGTTCCCTAGCTCAGCATGGATTTCCATAACCGAATCTTGAAGGTGCGCGCGAGTTAACGCGTCCAACGCGCCAAAAGGTTCATCCATCAACAAAACCTTAGGCTCCATCGACAAAGCTCTTGCAATACCGACGCGCTGCTTCATTCCCCCAGAGATTTCAGAAGGCAGCTTATCGAGTGCGTGTGTCATGTGCACCAATTCAAGGTTGTGCGACACCCAATCTTTGATTTCGGCCTTCGAGCGGTCTTTACTCGTTTGCTTTACCGCCAACTCGACATTCTTGTAGACGCTCAACCATGGAAGCAAAGAGTGGTTTTGGAAAACCACGGCTCTATCTGGGCCCGGCTCTGTCACTTCCTTACCATCAAGAATGACACCACCGTTTGTCGCCTGATGAAGCCCGGCCACAATGTTCAAGACCGTCGACTTACCGCATCCAGAATGCCCAATAAGTGAGATAAACTCGCCTTCTTTGACGTTTAAGTTTACATCCTGCAAGGCCGTAAAAGGCCCTTTTGGAGTAGGGAAATCAATACCAACTTGCGTCAGCTCTAAGTGTGATTTAGACATCGTATTCTCCTGTTATCGCAAGTCAGCGGTTTTGTCCCAGCTCACATGTTTTTGCACTGCAAGCATCATGCGATCAAGTAAAAACCCAATGAGGCCGATCGATAGAACCGCAACCATAATGCGCGCCAACGAGGCCGAGCTTCCATTTTGGAATTCATCCCAAACAAATTTACCAAGACCCGGGTTCTGAGCAAGCATCTCGGCTGCGATCAATACCATCCAACCTATCCCGAGTGACAAACGTAAACCGGTAAAAATAGCTGGGATCGCAGAAGGCATAACGATTTTCGTTATGTGTTTCATTGGACTAAGGCGCAGTACTTTGCTCACGTTGACGAGGTCACGGTCGATACTAGAGACACCAACGGCGGTATTGATTAGCGTCGGCCACAGGCAACACAACGAGACTGTGACCGCCGAAGTGATAAAAGACTTGGAAAAGAAAGGATCATCCGTCACATAAACAGCACTGACGATCATCGTCACTAGAGGCAGCCATGCCAGCGGAGAAACCGGCTTAAACAACTGAATAAGCGGATTAATCGCTGAATACGCTGACTTGCTTAAACCACATAAAATTCCTAAAGGCACGGCAATCAATGAGGCAAAAATAAAGCCTGTTGCGACCGTGACAAGGCTGGTTAAAATCTGTTGGAAGAACGTAGGAGCTCCGGTGAAAGGGCGAATTTTCGGCTCATAGCTCGGATCTTGCGCTAAACGCGCTGCATTACGCTTCTCTTGTCGCTCGTAAAATGCTTCTGCTTTCGCAACTTCTGCGTAATGCTCATTAATCAGGTTTTTTGATTGCTCCAACACTTGTACCGGCCCAGGAAATTTTCCAAGGGAGGTATCAATGTTTTGCGCGACCACGTTCCAAAGCGCTAAAAACAGCGTCAAACCAAGCAAGGGCAATGCAAGCGCGGTAGACCATTGTTTCAGTTTATCTGCAGTCAGCATTTTGATGCCATTTGAGGGCATTACAGCCTGTTTAAACATAGTACTCATCTCCAGACCGGTCACTAGCACTAAGTTACTAGTGACCGATACTCTTTTCTAAATTTGGTCTTTCGATTTCAACCCGATCGGGAAGTTCTCCAGATATGCATTGGGCTTCGTGCCATCGTAAGTCTGGCCATCAATAAACTCTGACTGCGGCGGTTTAAAGCCGGTTTCAGACGCAAACTCAGGGAAGTCAGACGCCTTGGCCTTACCTTCAGCGATCAGTGCCTTAGCCGCGACAGCATAAATGTCAGGTCGATAAACCTTCTTTGCGGTTTCCATATACCAGTCATCCGACTTGTGCTCAGAAATCTGGCCCCAACGACGCATCTGCGTGAGATACCAAATAGCATCGCTGTAATATGGATAGGTAGCGTTGTAACGGAAGAACACATTGAAATCTGGTACTTCACGCTTGTCGCCTTTCTCGTACTCAAACGTACCCGTCATGCTGTTTGCGATCACTTCTTCATCAGCGCCCACGTACGATGGTTTCGCTAGAATTTTCACCGCTTCTGGACGGTTAGCGTTATTATTTTCGTCTAACCACATTGCTGCTCGGATCATTGCTTTCACAACTCGCGCATGCGTATTTGGATATTTCTCGGCCCACTCATTGCTCACGCCAAAGACTTTCTCTGGATTGTTCTTCCAGATCTCGTAATCCGTAATGACTGGAACACCAATGCCTTTAAAGACCGCTTGCTGATTCCATGGTTCACCCACGCAGTAACCATAAATGGTGCCGGCTTCCATGGTCGCAGGCATCTGCGGTGGAGGCGTAACAGAAAGTAGAGCATCTGCATTTATCTGGCCGCTGGTATCGCCCTTATGAGGCGCATAGTAACCAGGATGAATTCCGCCAGCAGCGAGCCAGTAGCGAAGTTCATAGTTGTGCGTAGAAACAGGGAATACCATCCCCATATTGAAAGGCTTACCTTCACTTTTATACTTTTCAACAACCGGTTTTAATGCATCCGCCTTAATTGGGTGCACCGGCTTACCGTCCTCATGAGGGATATTTGGCTTCATCTGCGCCCAAATATCGTTGGAAACGGTAATACCGTTACCGTTTAGATCCATACTGAACGCTGTAATGATGTGCGCCTGCGTACCAAATCCGATTGTCGCGCCAAGAGGCTGACCTGCCAGCATATGCGCTCCATCCAATTGACCGTCTATAACGCGGTCTAGAAGCACTTTCCAGTTAGCCTGAGCTTCCAAGGTGACATACAAGCCCTCATCTTCGAAGTAACCTTTTTCGTAAGCAATTGCTAAAGGCGCCATGTCTGTCAGCTTGATAAAGCCAAACTTAAGCTCTTCTTTTTCTGGCCAACCCAATTCCTGAGCCTGCACAGATGTTCCAAGTAATGCACCCGTTGCGGCCAGCGTCACCGTAATAGCAGTAAACTTGGTCTTTATTGACTTCAAAAGTCCGTGTTTTTTCATGCTCTACTCCAGCGTGATATCAATATTTTTTCAAAAAAAAACCCGCAAAGCCTCTCGGAGAGGAGACTAAGCGGGCAACGTTGCCTGGCGCATTGAAGGCCACTATGCCTTCAACCGCTTCTTGTCC
>NZ_LWFT01000601.1:0-1779 GCF_001635105.1 Oleiphilus sp. HI0079 | reverse complement strand
AATTACGGCGATGGATGGTATGAAGACGAGCTATGGCCAGCTTGGTTCGCGTTGGTCGTGAGCTTCGTTGTTAGAATTCATCACCAAAAAAAGGATCTTTGTTGGCGACAGGTTCTGAGGTTTGAAGCTCTTTCAATGCCTTTTCGCGTTGCTGGCTTTTAACCATGGCTTCGTCTAACTGTTCACTGTAAAGCTCAAGCCAAGATCTGGAGCCAGGAACCATGTGCGCCAAATCATAAATGGACGAGCGAACGGTATCCATGAACTTTTGTTTTGCTTGCTCTTGCTCTACCAGAATGCGCTGAATGGTGGCGTTAGAAGAGTTCTCGATTTTGTTATCGAGTGTCTTAAGCTGACTGCTGAGTTCTGCGAGGCGAATATCGTACTGTTCGAGAAGCTCGGCCTGGCCCTCTAAGGTCTGTATTGTTTCGGTATTATTTGATGGGCCTGAGTTCGCACTTACTCCGCCAAAGTAGTGCATCATGAATGCGGTAATTGAGGCAGAGAGCGTGACAATGAGTATCAGTGCGATAGACATTAGGACGATGCGGTTTTTACCCACTTTACCTTCTAGGGCATCAAGCCGTTGCTCTGGTGTCAACGTGATTTCCGCTTGTTTGTCTTCTTGCTCTGTACTCATAGCTGTCCTGCTGTTTGGCCATCTCTGGCAAGGTATGTGGCAACTTACTTTAAGGTAAGTGTAGACGGGATATAAAAAACAGCTAATGCAGGCGGTGTGGCCTAGGCAGAGCCAGTAAGCAGGTTATATTTTGCCATTAGCTGTTCTTGCGTTTCTTTATGCGCCGGATCGAGCGGGATGCAGTCTACGGGACAAACCTGCTGGCACTGCGGCTCATCATAATGTCCGACACACTCGGTGCATTTGCTCGGTTCAATCTCGTAGATTTCTTCGCCTGGAGAGATTGCCTCGTTTGGGCATTCAGGCTCACACACGTCACAATTAATGCAGTCATCAGTGATGATTAGTGCCATGGGTACTTCCTATTTCTTGCGTGATCAAATTAGTGGTTTTTGAAGTGTGATTTAAGAGCGTCCGACACCACGGGATGAACGAACTCATCGACATTCCCACCCAATACTGCGATCTCACGAATAAGTGTCGATGAGATGTACGATAAGTGATTGTCTGGGGTCAGGAATATGCTTTCTGCTTGAGGAACTAGTCTGCGATTCATATCAGCAAGCTGAAATTCATACTCAAAGTCGGATACGGCGCGTAATCCGCGAAGGATCACGTTGCCCTCATGTTCGCGAACAAATTCGGCGAGAAGATTCTCAAAGCCAACGACTTCAATATTNTCGATATGCGAGAGGACTTCTTGCGCGAGAGCAACGCGTTGCTCTAAAGGAAACAGCGGTCGCTTCTTGGGGCTAGCCGCAACAGCGATAATAATTTTGTCGAAAACACGCGTAGCGCGTTCGACGAGATTAGTGTGACCGTTGGTAATTGGATCAAACGTGCCCGGATAGATAACCGTTGTCATGCATTCGCCTCTGAGGGAAGTCATTATTAAGGGCCGCGATGAAGAGCGGCAAGTCCGCTTTTTGTGCCGGATTTAATCAAGGCTGAATAGTAAACAAATAAAGGCGTAGTGACAATGTGGTGGCAAAGACTGGGCGGGGAAAATGGGCGCTCAAGCGAGCGCCCGAAAAAGCCTAGCGCATGAAAATTGAGAAGATCAATTTATGGATGGCTGTACCGTAAGGAGGGTAAGCAAACTTGGTGCTATTAATCTTACCTTTCGCAAAAATTGGCTT
>NZ_LWFT01000600.1:0-3430 GCF_001635105.1 Oleiphilus sp. HI0079 | reverse complement strand
CTGTCGTAGCACCTCGCTCATTACCGACTGCCACTCTTTTCCATGCGGACGGACGTTGCGCCCGTACAACTGAAACACAATAAAATGTGCGACCTCATGCCCGATTGTCTCGGTAATAAAACGCTGACCATATGCTTCGAGCATCGAAGCATTTAGGCGTATTTCATTGAACGTCACCTTGGCGCTAACAGGCCCTGTCGAGCGTCCAACCTTAGCCCGAAACTGGCCAGCTGACCTACCCCGCAAAGAAAAGCTAACCGCATCTAGCTCAAAGCTTCGCTGAAAATATCTCTCTGAGAGCGAGAGGCATCTTTCTAATTCATTGATCGCCAAGCGCTGTAGAGCTGACAAATTTTCTGGCGCGGAAAAACTAGGCATAGGTAAAATCAGATTAGGCATGAAGCGAAATTTTAATTGCGCTAGTATGCCCAACTCATCAAATCACGAACAGTTAAAACAATGTACGAAATCAGCTTCCTCAGTGTCAGTCTACTCGTTGCGATGGGCTTTTTAGCAGGCATAATCAATACGATGGCAGGCGGAGGTTCCAATCTAACCATTCCTGCGCTAATGGTCATGGGATTACCTGCGGATATTGCCAACGCGACCAATCGTGTTAGTGTTTTCTTTCAATCGCTAACCGCGACAAAAGGGTTCAGCAAGCACGGTAAGCTCGATATACCTGATTTGAAAAAGATCGTTGGTGTGACGCTCATTGGCGGCTTAGCGGGCGCGATCCTCGCGTCCTATATGCCAGCAGAGTATCTTAAACCAGTTTTATTGTGCTCTATGATACTGATGGCAGGAATTATACTCTTCAAGCCCGCCGTTGTTGCTCCCCCTGAAGGAACGATACCACTCAAGATATCCGAATCAGCCAGCTCTGTTCCCATGCTTCTTTTAGCCGGTTTTTATGGTGGCTTTGTTCAGGCAGGGGTCGGATTTATACTTATTGCCGCTGTAGCGGGTAGCTTGCGCTACGACCTTGTCCGTTCAAACGCATTAAAGATTGTATGCACCCTTGGTTTTACTGTGGTTGCCCTCATTATCTTTATTTGGAACGATCAAATATTGTGGGTCCCGGGCTTGATCCTTGCGATTGGCTCAATCGTTGGGGCACACATTGCCGTTAAAATAACCATTAACTTAAGCCAAAAAGCGTTGAAGTGGTTTTTGTTTTTGATGACGATATTTGCTAGCGCAGCCGCTCTACTAACCTAGTTAATGATCTGGCCGCACTCTATCTAATAACAATCACAGTAGGGGTTATTCATGTCAGAAGAAAACGCAAGCACAGTTGTCTGTGTCACCGGTGCATCAGGTTTTATTGCTGCTCATCTAGTAAAACAATTACTCGCTCAGGGCTATCGTGTGCGCGCAACCGTTCGAGGTGCTCCAGATAGATATCCTTATTTAACGAACCTTGAAGGTGCGAAAGAGCGATTAGAATTTCACAAAGCCAATCTTCTCGAAGAAGGCGCCTACGATAAAGTCGTCGATGGTTGTGATTATGTATTGCATACCGCAAGCCCTTACATCGTAAACGTTAAGGATTCGCAGAAAGAGCTTGTTGACCCTGCGGTTAACGGCACCCTTAACGTTTTAAAAGCATGCGAAAAATCCGATTCCGTAAAACGCGTTGTTATCACCTCTTCCCTCGCCGCAATAACCGATGAGCCCCACAGTGACAAGGTCTTCTCGGAAGCGGACTGGAACGAGAAATCCAACTTAAAGCGCAACCCCTACTTTTATTCAAAAGTGTGTGCAGAGAAAGCTGCATGGAAATATCTCGAGGAGCATAAAGGCACGTGCGGCTTTGATATCGTTACCATTAACCCATTCATGGTGATTGGCCCATCGCTGGGACCGTCATTGAACGAGTCAAACAAAGTTATTAGAGACCTTATGCACGGCCAGTATCCGTGTCTGATGACCCTAAACTGGGGTATCGTCGATGTCAGAGATGTCGCAAATTCACATATTCTCGCCATGACCACGCCCGACGCGTCTGGACGCTATTTGATTGTCAATGAGAACTGGAAGATGGATGAGCTCGTCAATTACCTACGTGATGATTTGGGCTACACCGATTATCGCTTGCCTAAACTCAATTTGGATAACCCATTCGGAACCAAGCTGATGCATCTTCTTTCTTACACTCAGCCCTCAGGTAATGGTACCTATATGCGGTCGCATATTGGACAGAAAATGCGCTTTGATAACAGCAAAGCGATCAACGAGCTTGGCATTCAATACATTCCAATTAAAGAGAGTGTGGCTGCTGCCGTTGAGGACATGCTTGTCTGGGGGCATTTACGTCCTCGCAAAGCGAACAAGACCGCCGCTGCATAACTTTAGTCAAATAGTCCAGCAAGAGCGCTTGGTAGAATTGCCATGATTCACCAAGCGCTTTATTTCGGACTCGCGGACTGCGCCGTACCTTTCTCAAGAATAAGCATAGCGGCCTTACGATCAACGCCCCATCGGTACTGGTTGATGGCGCCGCTTGCTCTAATAACGCGATGGCATGGAATCAAATAGCCAACCGGGTTTTTAGCGACAGCTGATGCCACGGCCCTGACAGAGTTTTCCATCCCTAGGTAGTCAGATAGCGCTTGGTAGCTCCAGACACTCCCCTCTGGTATCGCAAGCAACGCTTCCCATACCTTGACCTGAAATACCGTTCCCTTCACCCAAATCTTTAGTCCGCCGTTCTTTCGGTTAATTTCCGCACTACGGCGTTCGGCGAGCGAAGTAAATATCCGAGCACATTGCTGCTCTGCTTCGATGTCGGAATGCACATAGTGCGCATTGGGCCACTCGCATGCCAACTCCTCAACCGCTGCGTTGAAATTGAGCTGATCATGCAGAAACGCGAGCTTAATGGTGCCGCGATTTGTCCAAGCAATAAACGCCTCGCCAAACGGGGACAAACTAACTCCGTAATTAATCGTGAGTCCATGGCCTGCAGACTTAAACTCGCCAGGAGTGACGGCCTCAAAGCGGATATAGTTATCATACAAGCGGCTTTCGCTGGAATAACCAATTGTGGCGGAGGTCTCCGCAACACTGCAGTCGTGCAACAAAGATCTTGAGTGATGGCGATTGACTGCTAGCAAGAACTGTTTAGGGCTTAAGCCTGCCCACTCTTGGAAAGTACGCTGAAAGTGTGCGCTGCTCAGATTGGCAACAGTCGCCAAGTCGGAGAGTGTTGGCTGTTGCTTCGCATTATCGACAAGGTGGTTTATCACCTTTGCCATTCTTTGATACAAGTGATTTTGTTCTTCATGCATGAGACCACCTTATCATGAGCGTAAGCGGCTTCGTCACCCGTTTCTTGCGATATTTATGAAGCGCCGAGATGCTGCTCTAGCTGAGCGCGTATCGACTCTGGAATCGGCTCAGACCGCTTATTTATATGGTCAAAATG
>NZ_LWFT01000599.1:0-5249 GCF_001635105.1 Oleiphilus sp. HI0079 | reverse complement strand
AGAAGCGTATTTGATCGACAATGACACCGTGACGGTGATCGAAGTAACAAACCCGTTTTTGCCATCACCAAGAACGGAAATCAGCACCGAAACGATTCTAGAAAACATAACAAGCCTAGCTGCGATTGATCGTGATCTCTCAGGTGATCGAGATGACGAACGCTTCCCTAATGATCGTGGGCTTACCTATGAATTTTTTGCTTACCTTAGTTCTGACGCCCCCTCAAAACTCTTTCTATATGATGCCAGTTCTCGACGAAACCAGGTTATTTTTGACTTAGACAGTGCTGACAATCGAGTGGGTGACACTCTGTTCTGCCGAATTTTGGCAGGCGAAATCGCCGATATAGAGCGGTTGAAGACAGACCAATATGAAATCAAACAAGAGCTAAAGATTTATGGAATTACAGCAACGGATAACTGCGACGACGCGAGCGATTTAAACTACTACGTCTTTAATTTAGCCACCGATAGCGACGCTCAATATTCTGTCAGACAGCCCGTAAAAAGAGATAGCGAAGACCCAGATCTGATTGAGTATGACATTCGCAAAATCACGTATCCGATCTACAAGGCTCAAAGAGAAACAACGAACGAGAGCTTCTTTTCATCAAGCACTCTAATCACCGATTCTCAAGCATCAAACTACGGTTTTCTCAATTACAACTTTGAGCTTAACCCTCAAGCTACAAACGACACTGACCGATGGAGTCTGCAACGCCCAATCGATGTTGATAACACGGACACATATCAATATTGGAGCGAGCAGCTTGCTTCCGTCGACTCGTCGCTTAAATCGGCCAAAGTGTTAAACCCATCAATCCAAACAGACGATCCTTACTTTATCGCCTTCGGAAATCAATTACTCAAATTATCAGAGCGAGAGGCTTTCGACTTAATTCTGGAAGCTGACAGAAGAAATAGCCTCTCCACTCCAGTGTATGAATGGACCATATCCCCCGGTGCTGATGAAACAAATATCAACATTCTAGACAGCAACTCTGTAGCGATCATTGATGGGCTAGACCTCAAGCTGGTTGACTCGAATGGTTCAGAGAGTCAGGTACGAGTTCTTGAGGATGTAAATAATGCTCTGATTCCCTCTGAAGAGTACATTCTTCTAAAAGAAAATGACGATCAATACGAGACCTTATCTCTGATCGAAAGCAATGGTACAAAGCGACCGATTGTTGGCCAAACAGAGGCAATCCAGACCTTTGCTTACCAGAATCATTTCGACTACCACATGGTGGCATCAGGCGGCATCGACAACCGTTTCGTTCAAAGTCATGACAACGGGACGCTTAAATTTATTCCTGCCATTGAAGACAGCGCATGGTTGTCGTTAAAGAACTACCTCCAAGATAAGACTGAACAGCTGATCCTACACGCAGATGATACAAGTGGCGGAGTCCTGCGCTCACCCAAAATTTATACCTTCGATGCATTGGAAAATAACGGCCAAGGCGAGTTGAAAGGTACGATCGATGCCGATTTTGCAATCATCGAAGAAGCAGCAATCATCGGTGAGCGTTTTGGCATGATTTGGGTTCGAGAAAGCTTTGAAGATGACGCGAAACTCAAAGCCTACTATTTCAATCCATCAGATTCGGAATGGTCATTTACACTCGTTTCTGACGACACAATCGCCCCGGATTGGTTACCCTTCATCCTACCCTGACGGTAAGGTCAAGCTCGAAGAGAATACAAAGAATAGACAAGCGAAAAAATCAGCTAGCCTGAGCCTTCCGATTTACCGCTAAAGCAACCGTGGTATACCCTGTTTCGATACAAGTAGACATCAACTTTTTAAGAAAGGAATAAGGCAGATCTTTATCGGCCATTACAGTGATCGGCCGCGATTGTTCAGACTGAGTGCTGCGACTTAATTGATACCTCAACTCCCCTGCAACCTTTGGCTCAATGTCTCCATTAAAAGCGCTAAAATCACTGCGAGAGATGATCTCGCGGCCCGCTATGATAATGGCGTCTTGGCTGACAGTGATCACCAGGGTCTCATCTGGCAATCTTTCTGCACTGGAAATAGGTAAATCAATCTTCCCATCCCTATTAAGGACCTGAACGTCGGAGCTCGAGTTCACCATCAGAAAAAACACAAGGATTGTGAATATATCCATTAACGACACGAGATTAAGCTTTCCTGAAGCTAACCCTCGCTTCTTATGTCGCGCAATGCGCTTCGCTTTTGCAGACTGCTTCATGGGGTCGAACCTGCCCCAAGACGCTCCTCTGGAGCATCAGCGATCCCAATATCAGGAAACAATTCCGCGCGAACCACGTCTCCCGCGACCACCGTTTTATATGAGCTGACAGAATCCATGACAGCAACGATTTTTTGATAAGACGTGCCGGCCTCAGCCAATATCGATACACTACGCTCTTCAGGGACACGTTTTTTGAGTTCCTGCATTACTGCGCTCAGCTTGTCTTGATCAACACCGTCTTCAGCATTATCGATGCGTTTGATTAATGCACTAGAACCTTCCAGCACATCAATACTGTCTTGATAAATTGCAACACTAAGATCAAATTGCTCAGGATCAATCGGTGTCTCAGACTCTGAACGAGGAAAATTTAGCTCAATAATAGAAGTTTGCGCGAAGATGAGATTCATGAGCAGAATGGGCACCAACACAATCATTAAGTTCATGAACGCAGTGATGTCCAAGTCGGAATCTTGTACGGGGCGACGATGCCTTCGAATCATTGGGTCCAAACATAGTAAATAAGCGTGTTTTTATTATAGGGCGCTGACTCTGCCAAGCAAGCATACAGCGCACAATCTCACTCGCACTCGTGATTCGGTTTTTAGGCAGAAATGTAATACGTACCGGTTCAGATCAATCTTTCATTCGCGCGCGCCATCTCTCCGCGTACAGGCGATGTTCGTAATTTCGCTGCAACTCATAGACCTGCACATTTGGATTAGTGGGAGCGTCATGACAAACGACTTTCACGCCATGCTGCATAGCAATCAGTTTGACTTCATCCGGAGAGATTTCTAAATCACGCTGAGCTACTCGATATTCTTGCCGAGGATGGTTCGGATTGCACAGTTCCCTAATACCCCATCGATCCATCGCAGGCTTGTATGCGCGATAATACTTCACATAGGACAAGTAAAATGCCAGGCCACCGATTAACGCAACACCAAAGATCCCTTCCTCAGCGCCGTTTCGCGCTAACGACCAGATCAGTACCACTGCGAGAACGAGTAACGCACCCGACAGTTTAAGCTCATAGGACGTAAAAAGATTTGGAGCGACAACTCCGTAATTCTCTCCATGTCGCATCCACTTAACTAAGCGTTGAACCCCTTTAAACATATTCCCCTCCAAAAACAAACGCGAAATTTCGACTAGGTCTCGGGATAATATTGAACTACGTTACGTTATATAGAAGACGCTCTTTTCGCTCGCAATCTTTGTTTGGTTACTTTTTGTTCTAACTGCGACACTAATGCGATGCATGACCAATGCATCATCAGCTAAAAGAGAATAAGACAATAACCTTGTAATTTAGTGCGTGCTCTACGTATACTTTTTGATCATGCAATCAGAATGTTGTCGATCGCTCCTTCTGACGCTAACAAACAGTTAGCTCATCAAATAAAAACAATGTGGAGTCATCAAATGGGCGAACAATTCGCAAATTGGTACAAAGAACAAGGTGAGTACATTACAGGAGGGCTGTTTGCTCTTATCGTGCTCGATATCTTTATGTTTCTTATGCACTGTATTACTGAAAAAACGACCGAAGGTTACGGCCTGATGACCCTCGTTATTGCGCTATCCATCGGTGCTTTAGCCTGGATCGAGAAGCTTTATTCTCAACAAGAAGAAAGCCACTAGAGAATAATCACTGTGCTCGGTTTCCTGCCGAGCAACAGCCTCTTCGTACCTAATTTAATCCCTCTGCGTCTTCCCATACAGCAATCGGCTCCAAAGATCATCGAAGGAGTATCAAGCTGGTATTGTGTTTGCATCTATTCATTGGTGTCGAGTCGTTTGCCGAATTTCCGGCAAACTCTTTCCGAAAACCAATAGGTTGCAGAACAATGAGTCAAATTTCACCGCGAGATGCCGTACTTGAGCTAGGCCTCCAGCTGAAAAATGCCTTCAAGTCACTCAGTCCCGATCCCACGAGCAGTTTGCAACAAGCGACAGCACCGCCAAACGTGCAAGAAGAATTAGTTAAGAATGACGACGCTGTGAGCTTGAGTACAGAGGCGCAAAGCAAGTCGAAACAAGTCGAAATAACGGCTTTAAAAAGGGAAATTGGCAACGAGCGAAACTATATCCAGCAGGTCATTACAAACAAGCTTTCGGAATATGGATTACCTGCCAATACGGCATTAACCATACAAACATCAGTATCGGGCGGTATTGTCGCGCAAGGAGCGGTTGTGAATAGCAAGCTTGAAAGAATAAGTTTCGATCTGAATCAGGATCAAAACTTTGTAAATGCCTATCGCTCAGTAAGCAAGCAACACCCTACTCTAGAATATGCCGACAATGTATCAAAACTCTCGCAAGCTTACGGCCAAAGCAATCAAGTATTTGAAAGTTTAATAAGCGAACAAGATGAATTTAACCGGTTAAGAGATTTGACCCTGCGCTTTCAGAGCCTTCAATCCCAAGCCGATTCTAGTCAGGCATAGCAGGATATTCGCTAGCTTTAATAATAGGGTGGACATTATCTCTTAGAGGTAAGGCGTCCACCTGTCTGATGAATCAAGACCGCCCGTTTACAATGCCTCTTCAAACTTGTTTTGCGCATATGCTCAGACTTAGATGACTTACTCAAAGGCTGTTACATCACCGCAACCACGTCGCAGAACAACCGGTTCTTCGTCTGACAGATCAATTACCGAACTGGCCTCAAACCCACAGAAACCGCCATCAATCACTAAGTCTAAACTGTGCTCAAGGCTAGCCCGAATATCGTATGGGTCCGTCATGGGAAGCTCTTCATTTGGAAGGCTGAGAGTAGTGCTCATTAACGGGTGCCCTAACTCTTCTACCAACGCCAAGGTGATTTTGTTATCAGGAATACGGATGCCAATTTGACGTCGCTTGGGGTTCATTAAGCGGCGAGGAACCTCACTAGTGGCCTTTAGAATGAAAGTATAAGGCCCGGGAGTATGCGCCTTAATTTGCCGATATTGCCCGTTATTTACCTTGGCATATACTGCGATATCACTGAGATCTCTACACACTAAAGTAAAG
>NZ_LWFT01000598.1:0-2975 GCF_001635105.1 Oleiphilus sp. HI0079 | reverse complement strand
TTTCTATGACGTTCTTTTCAATCAGGCGAGCGACTTGTTCGAAACCAAGCATGTCATACAGAGCGTCATAAAGAGGGCGCAAATACGGATCGACTTTCTGCGCAAGATCGCCCGGCAAGAATCCTAGCTTCTCGCCGGCTTCCACAGCAGGGCGAACTAATAGAATACGTTTAACCTCTTCCTTTTGCAGTGCTTCGACAGCGCATGCCACGGCTAGGTACGTCTTGCCGGTACCGGCGGGCCCAATGCCAAAGTTGATATCGTGCTGTTTAACCCGCTGTAAATAGAGTATCTGGTTCTGGTTACGCGCTTTCACCTGAAGCTTGGGTGTCTTGATGATAGCGTGGATGTCTTCGACTGGCTGGGCAGTGGCAATATCCTGAGAGGCCTCTTGAATATAGAGCTGAACGCTCTCTAGATTGACGTCTCTTTGATGCTCTGTGTCTCGATACAGGTACTTCAGTATATTTGCAGCGGCTTGTGCGCGGTCCTCATCGTCAGAGCGGATATTAAACATTGCGCCGCGCCTGTTGATTTCCACCAGAAGGCGTTTCTCAATGTATTTGATGTTCTCGTCAAACGGGCCGCACAAAATTGATAGCCTCTGATTATCTTCAGGGCTGAGAGTGATACTACGTTTGGCGACGCTACTGTTTTTCTCTCCAGAATTAGTAGTCATTGTTATCTATGCGCTCACCACGAAGGGAATTGGGGTAGGCATCAACAATGTTCACGTCAATGAAACGACCTATTAGAGCGGCATCGCTACGGTCCTGATTGGCCTTGAAGTTAACCACGCGGTTGTTTTCAGTTCGGCCTTGCAATTCACCTGGATCCTTTTTAGAGAAACCGGTAACCAAGATGCGCTGCTGCGTTCCAACCATGCGTCGGCTTATCTCATGGGCGCTTTGTGTGATGCGTTGTTGCAAAATATGCAGCCGCTGTTTTTTCAATTCCTCTGGGGTTTCATCTTTTAGGTCCGCGGCAGGAGTGCCAGGGCGCGCGCTATAGATGAAGCTAAACGATGTATCAAAACCGACGTCGTTGATTAGTTTCATTGTATCTTCGAAGTCTTTCTCTGTTTCACCGGGAAAGCCAATGATAAAGTCGGACGAGAGGCTGATATCTGGGCGAATTTTTCGTAAGCGACGTAGCTTAGACTTATATTCAAGAGCAGTATGACCGCGCTTCATCGCCGCGAGGATTCGATCCGAGCCACTTTGTACTGGGAGGTGTAAGTGGCTAACCAACTCCGGTACGGTCTCATAAACATCAATCAAGGCATCCGAAAACTCTACCGGGTGTGAGGTTGTGTAGCGGATTCGATCTACGCCGTCAATCGCAGCAATCAGCGTGATGAGCTCTGCTAGATCCATCACGTCATCATCGTGCGTCTTGCCCTGATAGGCATTGACGTTTTGGCCCAGCAAGTTCACTTCTCGAACTCCCTGAGATGCGAGATGAACGACTTCTGCAATCACGTCATCAACGGGGCGGCTGACTTCTTCGCCACGCGTGTAAGGCACCACGCAAAATGTACAGTACTTGCTGCAGCCTTCCATGATTGAGACGAAAGCCGATGCGCCCTCTACACCCGGGGCGGGTAGGTGGTCGAATTTTTCGACCTCCGGGAAGCTGATGTCAATTACACCAACGTCGGTAGTCTTGGATGCATCGATCATTTCTGGTAGTCGATGCAGTGTTTGGGGGCCAAAAACAACGTCAACAAAAGGCGCGCGGTCACGAATAGCCTCGCCTTCCTGGCTCGCAACGCAGCCGCCGACACCTATCGTCAGATTTGGGTTTGAGTCTTTGAGTTTCTTCCAGCGCCCTAGTTGGTGGAACACTTTTTCCTGCGCTTTTTCTCTTATAGAACAAGTATTCAATAAGAGAATATCAGCATCGTCTGCGCTGTCGGTAAGTTCAACGTCTTGGCCTTCACGAAGCAGGTCTGCCATGCGCGATGAGTCGTACTCATTCATCTGGCAGCCGTGCGTTTTGATAAACAGCTTTTTAGTCATCGAAGAAATTCAAACCCTGAGTTTAAAAGGTCGAGAATTATAGCGCCCACGACGTCTGAATTATAGCGATTTTTTGTTTGTTTTGTGTCCGTTTTGTAGGCTGTTTTATAAGCGTTTAGGTCGCTTTCTGAGTCGTAATTTTGCTATGATTCGCCGCCCTCAAGATCGCTTAGGAAGTTGATAGTATTTTTATGCAGAGTAAGAAAACATACAAAGTCGTTTTTTATAATCAGGACGAAGTGTTCGAAATCTTCGCTTCGCACGTTTTTCCGTCTGATATGTATGGTTTCATAGAGGTTGAGGAAATTTTGTTTGGAGAGCGTTCGCAATTGCTTGTTGATCCGAGTGAAGAGCGGCTCAAGAATGAATTTGCGGGTGTTAATCGAACTTTTATTCCAATGAATGCCGTCGTCCGTATTGACGAGGTAGAGCAGTGCGGTACGCCGAAAGTTAAGCCTAGTCAGGTAACGCAATTTCCTGGCGGGCCTAGCACCAAAAAATAATAGTTAGGAGAAAATAATGGGTATTTCAATGTTGCGTTTTGCGCCTATGTACGCGGGTTTGCTAGCGATCTTGATTATATTTTTAGGCTATAGGGTAACGGTCTTTCGAAGAGCTGAAAAGAAAAGTACAGAGCAAACCGACTGTTCTGTTGCAATGCGCTGCGCCATCCGCGCGCATGCTAATGCGTTAGAAAACGTACCTTTAGCGTTATTGCTTCTTCTTATGTTGGAACTAAACCACCTAAACCCGATTTTGACGAATATTCTCGGGAGCATGTTGGTACTTGGTCGCGTTATGCATGCTTGGGGCTTGTCGCGTGTTGATGGGTTAAGCACTGGGCGCTTTTACGGAACGATTCTAACTTGGCTCTCTATCCTCGGTATGGCGGTACTAAATATTTGGATTATTCTCCTACGCCCATTTGTTATATGACTCCAGAGCGTTACCTTA
>NZ_LWFT01000597.1:0-2692 GCF_001635105.1 Oleiphilus sp. HI0079 | reverse complement strand
TTGAAGCAAAACCTGTGATTTTAAAGTCTGAATCGGCTGAAGAAGAGAGAGAAAAGAACAATATTGAGAAATCTAAGCAGCTTCGGCCCTGGCTACTAAGGGCGAAAGCCATTCCTCTGAATGCTTGGTTGAGGTTTCAGAAGGAAGGGGAAGCAGAGCCTCAGTATATTCGGCTAGTCTGGATTGCCAGAGCTTATACCAAGTTTGTCTTTGTCAATCATCAGGGCTTGAAAGTCATCGAATTGGGTGCTTTCAAATTCGCTGGTTACCTGAAGGATGGCGCGATAGCGCCAGATCCAGATTTCTCCCAGCCTATCGTCAAGCAAGGTTTGGACGACATGGTCAAAGAGGTATATGAAAAACTCGCTTTTGATTCCTCTCACGATAAACAGAGTGGCTTGCCAAATGCGCGTGAGTTCCAGCGACTCGTGCGTTTAGCGATGAAAAAGGGTGAGCGGACTCAGCAGTGTTGTTTGTACTACATCCGCATGTTAAGCGGCGAGTTAGCGGAAGATCAAGAATCTAAGGTCGTCAGTCAACTCGTTGATCTCATCAATACAAAGGTAAGTGATGTGCGTGTTGCAGCGCGCCTAAATCGATATGACTTTGTGATGTTTTTCTCCAACAATTCGTCTCAACAAAACATTTCAGACACGACAGAGGCATTGAATGCCTTGTTGTCCGATATGCAGGTGCTCGGCGTTTCTGTATCTTTAATGCGCAGTGAAGTATGGGGGTATCTTGGTTTTAATAACGAGGCAGCACTCATTCGAAATGCGCAGCAAAGCTTAAGCCAGATGGAAGTCTCGGAGGAGAGTGCGGGTTTGAGTCAAACTGTCAGTCGCATAGAGCTCTCTCAGAGCGAATCTGAGGACACCGCAGCTGCGATGTTCAGTGCATCGGATAGCGATGCTTTTTCTGTGTTTGCCCAAGCTGTTAGCAAGCTTTCTGATATAGACCTGCCAGACAATCAAGAGTTGCGATGTCGTCCGTTAAACATGGACGTTGATGTGGGGAGTGATTTTTTTGAGCCATCTACAGATCATGAGGCAAAAGAGATGAATTCTTGGTGGCTGGCCTTTTTAGCCCGATCTTTAAGCGCTAAGACGAACGCTCTTGCCTGTCGTGTTCCCCTGAGCGCCATCAGTTTAACCGATGACCACTTTAAAGAAGAGTTTCGAGAATTGTTGGAGTGCACTGATATGCCTCCTGAGCGTATTTGGTTTGATTTGTATGACTGCAGTGCGCTCGAGAACGAGCACTTTGCCGCGGATGTTATTAGAGAGCTCCAGATCTTTGGATGTCATTTTAGTCTGGAGGGGTATGGGACAAGTGATTGCCCGGCGAGATTGCTCCAAACTTTACCCGTTGACCTGATTACGATTGATGCAGAGGTTTTAAAAGCATTTCATGATGAGGGTGAGGAAGAGCCTCTTGTGAACGTAGCCCACCATTTCGATAAGGCGGTACTAGTAAAAAATATAGATTCAGCGATCGCTCTTCAGAAGGTAGAGAAGCAAGGCGTCGACTTCGTTCAGGGAGAAAGAATCGGCGCCTATGAGCCGTATTAGAATTTCTCAGCTTCAATGACTTCGTAGCTATGAGTGATTTCAACACCGGCCTTCTCAAGCATAATTGAGGCCGAGCAGTATTTTGTTGCAGATAGTTCAACGGCGCGTTTGACGAGCGAATCCTTGAGTTTCTTGCCTGTCACTACAAAGTGGATATCAATCTTGGTGAACACGCTGGGAACCTCATCGGCTCGTTCAGCGTTGATTTGCGCAACGCAGTCGCTTACATCTTGCCTGGATTTCTTCAAAATGCTCATTACATCGAAGCTTGTGCAACCGCCAAGCCCTAGAAGCATCATTTCCATTGGTCTAGGGCCTTGGTTTTGACCTCCGTGATCAGGTGGTCCGTCCATAGTAATTTCATGGCCTGAGCCTGAGGTAGCAACAAACTTGGCTTCGCCACCCCAACGAATTTCGGCTTTCATAAATCTACCTGTGTTTCATTGAATGTGCCGCGAGATTAACACAAAAGACAATCGCCGTTTAAAAAATGTGTATTTGATTAATTGGTCTATACTTTTAGATATCAATAAGTTGCTGAGCACTATTAGTTCCGTTCGTTTGACGGATACAGTGATTTGGCAGAGTATAAAAAAGCGAGTCAGCGAGTTGTTAGTTGCTTGCATGTGTGCATAAAAAGGTGTGTTAAATGTCCACGATCTTGAAACCAGTAGAAAGTAAAACCAAACACTTAGATTTCTTTTTGAGTCAGTGTCACCGCCGCAAGTATCCCAGCAAAAGCACTATTATTTATGCCGGTGATAAAAGCGACTCTCTGTTCTACATTATCAAAGGCTCCGTGACTGTCATCATCGAGGATGACGATGGGCGAGAGATGATCATGGCGTATCTAAATACGGGTGATTTCTTTGGTGAAATGGGCTTGTTCGACAATATGGACTCGCGGAGTGCTTGGGTTAAAGCAAAGTCTGAATGTGAAGTAGCTGAAATTAGCTATTCTAAATTCCGAGAGATTTCTAGCCAAGACCCTCGTATTCTGTATTTTATTGGCGAGCAAATGGCATCCCGCCTTCGCCAGACGACTAGAAAGGTTGGTGACCTGGCGTTCCTAGATGTGACAGGACGTGTCGCTAGAACCTTACTTGATTTGTGCAAAGAGC
>NZ_LWFT01000596.1:0-6500 GCF_001635105.1 Oleiphilus sp. HI0079 | reverse complement strand
TCGCTGCTGAGTGTCGTTTTCTGGGACTTCTAAATCGCTTTGTCATAAAGATGTCATGTGCGCTGATTAGCCTCGTTCTTTTATTTCTAACGTGACGGAAAAGAGTATGTTTATAAAAAGTGAGCTTACAAAACGATTTAAAATAGTGGGTGTGGCATCTGTATTAACACTCGGTTTGACAGCCTGTGCATCCAACGACAAGAAAGTAGCAGATGTTCCTGCGCCTGAATCTAAGACCGAACAAATGGCCAGCACTGAAGCGACGAAGATGACAGTATCTGAGTTATACGAAGTGCATGACGATGGTCGAATCTATGTTTTCTATGATCGCAGCTTATATGAAGATTTTCTGAAAACGGGCCATACTGCTTATATGTTGGCACGAATTGGTGCTGGGCCTAAAGGTGAAACGATCAAGTTTGCTTTGACCGGCGAAGACAAGAAAAAGCGTTCTGGCATTCCAAGCGTTGAGTTGTTTGATGGCAATGCTGACGCGGCTTCACCGTTTTATGCAGAAATGCGTGCAGAGGGTCGCATCTATGTATTTGATAATGCCGACGATTTGACTTCTGTACGTAAAGTTGGCGAAGCGCCTTATCGTTTTACTGAGATTGGCGCAGGCCCGAATGGCGAGACAATCGTTTATGTGTTGAACAAGTCTAACAAAAAGCAAAAGCCTGTGGAGTTGATCGAAGCCTTTAAAAAGCAAAATGGCATGAGCTAATTGCGCTGAACATGCAGGCATAATGTTGGTATTAGAATCATAGTTCGATTACAACATTGTGCCTGTTTCCATAACCCCTCCCTCCCAAAAAAATGCTCTCCCAGCACCCCAGTTACGCTTCAAGCGCCAGTCTTATCTCAAAGTGGATTCGAAACTATCTAGCATTTGATGATCTGAGATGTCTCATCGAAAGCAGACATCTTGAGTGTTTTTCTCAAGTAACGGCTGTCACCAAATAGCGGACATTCTGCGCTGCCTCTCAATCCGTTTGCCCCAGAGCAAGAACTAGCAATTTACCAAGATAACGCTTGCCGTTTATCGCTTGCACTTTGGCATCGAATTCACATCATCATAAAAAATCATAATCCAAACTTGCTGGTTAAAAATCACTCATGTAACATCATGTAACTGGGTGGTTATAGCCATCTGACCGATTGGCTATGAAAACTGGGGCGAGTGGGTTTGGTCTTCTGATGTAGCTGTTGGCGCATCAGACCCTGCATTTGTCCCCGGCTGGGACTTGGTTTACACAGTGCATTTTAATACAGGCCGTGAAGCTTCGGTCGAGTGGGAGCCATGGTATTATCGACGACCGTTGATGCGAGTGCGCCCATAGAGAAACAGGGCTCGGCACGTTAGTAATATACTAGACCTGTCTAAAGCTGAAATACCTAGCTGTCGTTTCATTAAAGAATTAAAAAATAAGAAGTTTCATCCAAGAAAAAAGTGTAAATGGAGTTTTTTCATGCTGAAAAATTCAAAGCCTTTGTTCATTGCTTGTGCGACTAGTTTATTAATTGGGTGTGGCGGAAGCTCGTCTTCATCTAATCCTGCGTCTGCGCCGACCACTGAGATTGGTGTATTTCTTGACGAAGCCGTGGCCAATATCGGATACAGGACAGAAACCCTTGAGGGAGTCACTGACTCTCAAGGGCAATACGATTACGTTGAGGGCGAAACCGTTACCTTCTTTATCGGAGATCTTGAGTTCCCTCCTGTTACTGCTAGCGGCGTTGTTACGCCGTTGGACATGGCTGGCACTGAGGATACATCCGACCCTACTGTCGTAAATATTATTAGATTACTACAGTCAATTGATGAAGATGGAGATCCGGACAACGGAATTACGATTACTGAGACCGCGAAAAACAATGCCACTCAAGTTAATTTTGACGTAAGCGTTAGTGATTTCTCTTCATCCGCCGCAGTGACGACTTTCATTGCAAACTCAGGGTCAGTAAATACCACTCTTATTTCGGAAAGCGAAGCCATTGCGCATTTTGAGGGAACCCTAATTGATGAGGGAGAAGTGTTTGTACCAAGCAACAGTATCGCTGGTGTGTGGGTTAACGAAGAGACAACAAACGAGTTGCTCGCGTTTGTTTTCTTTGAGGATGGTACCTATGTCCATATGGAGATTGACGAGGTTGCTCCATTAAACCCTGATAACCCAAATGAAGTAAGTGGGATGGAATGGGGAACCTACTCTATTGATCCTGAAACTCGAGAACTCACAGCTTCGATTACCTTTGACGGAAACTTCGATACCGGCCTTACAGACTCTATCGGGCAAGTTGATATTTTTGCTCGAGTTGATGGCAATACACTTACCATTCAAGTTGATGATAATGATAGTGGCACCATTGAAGAAGGCGAAGCAACAGATTTCACTCGTTCATCTAACGCCGGTATCCTCGGCGCTTGGACCAATACTGAGACAACGAATGAGCTATTAGCATTCGTGTTTTTTGACAACGGTACCTATGCGCATCTCGAAATAGACGAAGTTGCTCCTTTAAACCCTGAAAACCCTAATGAAGTGAGTGGGATGGAATGGGGGACCTACTCGATTAACCCTCAAACTGGCGAACTTACTGCTTCAATTACCTTTGATGGAAATGACGATACGGGCCTTACAGACTCTATTGGACAGGTTGATATTTTTGCTCAAGTAGCCGGAGATACGCTTACGATAGAAGTGGACGATAATAACAATGGCTCCATCTCTGAGGATGAGCAATTTAATTTTGAGCGTGCTCCAATGCCGTCATACGAGCCAATCTTGATCGAGGTTGCATGGGTGGAAACACTCACCAATTATTCTCAAGGAGAATTCTTTAGCTTGAATGGTGGCTCTTCAACTATGCAATGTGACGCAGGCCGAGATCGACAAGTTGGAGACATTGAAACGGCCACGGTAGAGCTTGTTAGGCAGGGGAATACGGTTACTGCGACGGTTTTAGATAGCAACAATAATGCAGAAGAGGAAGATCTCGGTGAGAGCTGGACTTATTCTTTCAATCTTGCGACGACAACGCTAAGTAATAGTGAGACGTATACCGATGAGGATCCGACAGGGCAAGAGGGAGACATTTTTAGCGACTATTGGGAGCTAGAAGAATCGTATCAATGGAATCCAGATACAGGTGTTTTCGAGGGTATTTATATCGACAATAATGATCTAAGTTGGAGCCTTGATAACTCTGTTTCGTCTTGTCGGAGAACATTCTCGATTGTGATGACGCCAACTAGTAGTCAATCGAAAGTGAATGCATTTTTGGGACTGTAACTTCCCTCAAAAAATGATTGGAGATCTCTGGGCAGCTGCATCGCTGCCCTTTTTATTGTTCACCGAATGTGCCCATCAGCTTGGTACTCTAACAAAGATCTTAGTCCCTGTAGATGCAAGCTATTTCTCCATTTTTCTAACAAATTCAATACTCAGCTAGCGCTCCCGTGAGGTCTCCTTTCCTCTTGAAGGCTATGCTCAGAAACCGCTGAACTGAGATCAAAATGATCCAGCCACGAAGGTCTGCTTTTCTCACATTTCAAATGAAGATTATCTGCTTAGGCGATGTCTGCTTTGGTGTGTAAGCCGAGGCGGTGGCCTAGTAACTTTTTAGTTCGCTTTTGAAAAGCAGCAAAAAAACATGAAGAGTTTGCCCTCGCCAGTTCTAAATACCCGTTTATGTGTAAGAGCTCCTAAATTCTCAACGAGGTTCATATACCATAGTTTGTGTATATCCGATCGCGAGTTGGTAGGCCTTAATATTGATCACGATCAACACAGACTGTTCGGCGTTGAGTAGCTTTGTCAGGCTGTCATTTCTATTTCGTAATTGTTCTATGAGATCGGGACGAGAGCCAGTGTTTACAATGTCGGCAGAGCCGTGCGCGGATAGCGCAAATCCTTCGGTGTGGTCTTTGTTGTTTCCGGTTCGATTATCCCAAAGCAAACTGACATTTGGATTCGCGCGGATGTTTCGAACTTTTTGTGTGTTGTCGAACGAGGCAAGGTAAATAGAGCTGAGGTCATCAACTGCGGAATAGGCCATCAAATGCTGATAGAGCACTCCTTGGCCTTGAGTGGCTAAAACAGACTGTACCTGATGATTGAGAATGGACCGGATTTGATTCGCAATTTCGTTTTGTTTTGCCTCTGAGCCACTAGTCATTCTTAGGCCTCTCGTTCATGAGGGGTGTGCATACTTTAAAACTATTTGCCTTGAAACATCAGTACTCAATCGTTATTGGCTTTTCTGGCCTCTGTGTGACCATTATCGAATTTAGAAGAAAACACACGCTGTGGGTCACTTTAAGGGTCCGCTAGCTACCTAACTAACCGCTAGCTACCACACTGTTAGGTAGCTAGCGGAGGCCACACAGTGCTTGGTAGGTTGGCGTGATGGAGTGTTTAGTGCTTTTCAGGAGTTGAAGGCGTCATTCTCCAAGGCTTGCCGTCACACGTTGCGTAATTGCTGCAGTCGCTGGTGCAGCCTCGGCAGGGGAGCCTGTGCCCAAGAATAGCGTTTTTAAGCTTCTTTACTTTTTCTTCTGCTGGGTTGTGGGACAAAATATTAACTCCTAATTGAGGGTAAGGTTAAAGATAACGTTAGTTCCGAGATTATTAAGAATTACGCTGCGGATAACTTGGCGGTTCACATCAGTCTAAAGCTCGGCCTCTATTAACACGAGTTCTATTAGCATCAGCTTCATTAAAAGCAGCGTCACAATCATGTCTGTCGGTAGGCTCACCTAAACTGAACGCTAGGTCCGATATCAAAACCACATCAAACAAATGAAAATTCTTAACTTTACACTGTATACATGCAATAACTTTACGTTGTATAGTTGCGGCGTTGTTGAGAATTTTGAGACGGGAGAGGGTGATGAGCCAATACGATGCAGTGATCATTGGGGCGGGTAATGGCGGTCTAACGGCTGCGGCAACACTTGCGCGCGGTGGCGCGAAGACCTTGCTGCTTGAACGACACAATATACCGGGTGGTTGCGCGACTTCTTTTGTCCGTGGCGACTATGAGTTTGAGGTTGCCTTGCATCAGTTAAGTGGGCTCGGTACCGAAGAGAAGCCGTTCATCATGCGCAAAATCTTCCGTGAGCTGGGCGTGCTCGATAAAGTGGAGTTTGTGCAGGAGCATCAGCTCTATCGCATGACGGTGCAAGACGAATTCGATATCACGTTACCGGCTAGTTGGAGCGGAATTCGAGATACCCTAATCACACACTTTCCTGAAGAAGAACAGGGCGTAAAAGACTTCATGCTGCTTTGTGAGCGTGTTGTGCTTGAGAGCTTTATGGGGTTTAAAGCCGCGTTAAAGATGAATAGCGAAGAGATGCTGCTTAAGAACAGTAAGCATTATGCTGAGCACGGTTTGCGCAGTGCTAAAGATATTCTTGATGAGCATTTCAATAACGAACACATCAAAACCTTGCTAGCCGCTTACTGGTGCTACTTGGGGAAGGCCCCAAAAGATATTAACTTCGTTGATCTGGCGATGATGCTCTATGCCTATGGGGTGTTTAAGCCTTGGCATATTAAAGGTGGCTCACAGGCTCTATCGAACGGATTACTTGAATCGTTTCTAGAAGCCGGTGGTGATGTTCAGTTTAACTGCGCGGTTGAACAGATTGTCACCGATCAGAGTGCGGTTGCTGAAGGTGGCAAACCGCGCGTTGTTGGTGTTATCACGGAGCATGGAGAGCGGATTGAGACCTCTCAAGTGATCTCGAACGCAAGTTCGGTGGTGACCTTTGTGGATCTTCTCGACACGCCGAATCTTCCAGACGAAATTTCCAAAGACTTCAAATCGCGCGAAATCGGCACGTCTGCTTTTTGCCTTTATATTGGTCTTGATTGCACGCCGGATGTCATTGGCATCCATAACGCGTCCACGTTCATGTCGACCACAACAGACGAAGATTTGATGCACGAGACCATGCACACCATGAACCCTCCGGTTGCGACCATGCTCACTTGCTATAACGTGGATGATCCAAGCTTTGCGCCTCCGGGCAAGAGTCAGGTTTCGCTGTTGTGTTTGCAGTACGGCAAAGTTTGGGAAGATGTGCCTGTCGAAAAATATGCTGAAACCAAGTATGCCTTTGCTGAATATTTGATTGATCAGGCGGAGGCGTTCTTCCCTGGATTTCGCGCGCATATCGAAGAGATCGAGGTGGCAACACCGCTCACCATGCAGCGTTACTTAAACACGCCGGGTGGGTCGATTTATGGTTTTGTGCAAAATCCGGAAGACGGAGAGATACACCGGCCACGCTATGACCAGGTGGATGGCTTGCACATGGCGGGTTGTTGGCAGGGGATGGGTGGCTTTCAACCAACCTATATGGTTGGACAATCCACGGCCAAAGCGGTGTTGAAGAAACTAAAAGCGCAAAGCATAGCGGAATCATCACAAGAGAATGCGCAAGAAAGTAAGCAACAGGAGACGACACATGCCTGAGCAAAACGAACTAC
>NZ_LWFT01000595.1:0-44391 GCF_001635105.1 Oleiphilus sp. HI0079 | reverse complement strand
TTTGTTTAGTTCAAAAAACGCTAGAGCCAACGCTGATCAAGCCTACGATCGTTGTTTTTGCTGGTGATCATGGTATTGCGCACGAAGGGGTGAGCGCCTATCCGCAAGAAGTGACTTGGCAAATGGTGATGAATTTTGTTTCAGGAGGCGCTGCGATCAACGTGTTTACTAAGCAGCATGCTATGGATCTTTGTGTGGTTGATGCAGGCGTTAATTATGACTTTCCAGAGGGCTTGGGTGTCGTTCCGAAAAAAATTGCGAAAGGGACGAAGAGCTTTTTAAGGCAAGCGGCGATGAGCCACGATCAGCTGAAACAAGCATTGGACTATGGAAGGGAGTTAGTTTCTGATCTGGCAGAAGCAGGTTGTAATGTGCTTGGTTTTGGTGAGATGGGCATTGCGAACACGACCGCTGCGACGGCACTGATTTGTCAGTTGAGCGGTATGTCTTTGGAGTCCATGACTGGACGCGGAACAGGGCTAGACGACGAGCAGTTGAATCACAAACTCAAGGTGCTGCAAAGCGCATTTTCCCATCATGGTCGTATCGAAGAGCCAGAGCGCGTTTTACAAACCTTTGGCGGTTTTGAGATCGCCCAGATGGTTGGCGCAATGCTTGAAGCGGTGCAGCGGGATATGGTGATACTGGTAGACGGTTTTATTGCTTCTGCCGCCTACCTTGTGGCAAGCAAAATGGATACGCGGATGGCGAGGCATGCGGTGTTCTGTCACCAGTCTCATGAGGCTGGCCATCAGGCACTATTGCGTGACTTGAATGTTGAACCCTTACTAAAGCTCGATCTGCGTTTAGGTGAGGGAACAGGCTGTGCGTTGGCGTTCCCTTTAGTTGAGTCGGCGGTGCGCTTTATGAATGACATGGCGAGCTTTGAACAAGCTGGCGTCTCTGAAGCAGACTAACCAAGGTTTTTTATCGTGATAGAAGTTGCGTCAATCATCAGGCACCAATTGCGTTTGGTTCACTATGCGCTGATGTTCTACACGCGCATTCCTTTGCCATCGCTCGACAGTACGGATCAGAATATCCAAGACCATGCTAGCCGCTATTTTCCTTTGATCGGTTGGCTTGTTGGCGCAACCTGTGCGGGATCGTTTCTGGGTTTGAATATGCTGTTTACCCAAGAGGTCTCTGTTGTCTTAGCGGTGCTCATCGGCATCTACACCACGGGTGCTTTCCATGAAGATGGTTTAGCGGACACGTGTGACGGTCTAGGAGGTGGTTGGGATAAGGCGCAAATTCTCGATATTATGAAAGACAGCCGTGTCGGCACATACGGGTTGGTTGGACTCGGCTTTGCACTTATGTTGAAAGTTACTTTGCTTGCTCAATTGCCTATCGAATATGTTGCGCTTGCACTGCTTGTCGCGAATGTGGTCTCGCGTTGGTACAGCGTTTTGGTGATGCGCCTCATGCGCTATGTGCGAATGGACGCGTTGAGCAAAGCCAAACCGATCACCAAGCATTTTGCAAACAAAGACTTTCTGATAGCGACCTGCATCACCTTGCCGGCGTTTTGCTTTTTGCTAGTTGGTGATATTTGGCTTGCAACCCTAACCATGGGGCTTCCCGTGCTGTACCTCTGCTTGAAGCTTAGAAAATGGCTTGGTGGATATACCGGAGATACCTTAGGGGCCGTGCAGCAGGTGAGCGAAATAGGGTTCTATCTTTCTTTAGCGGCGATATTGACGTGGTAGCGTATGAGTAACCCTTTCACTTACAACGAGGACGATAAGTCTGCCATTTATCGCGTCATGGCTGAGCGTCGAGACATGCGACATTTCAATGGCAAACCGGTCAGCGAAGACGTGTTAATAAGATTATTCAAGGCCGCGCATATGGCGCCAAGTGTTGGGCTGATGCAGCCTTGGCGGTTTGTTCGTATTACGGACTTGGCGCTCAGGGAGCGTATCTATGGTTTGGTTGACGATGAGCGCAAACAAACGGCCATTGCGTTAGGAGAAAGAAAGGCTGAGTTTTTAAAGCTAAAGGTCGAGGGTGTAAGGCAATGCTCCGAGTTGGTGATCGCGGCTTTGCCGGATGGGCGAGAGCAACATGTTTTTGGTCGACGGACGTTACCAGAAATGGATCTTGCATCGCTATCCTGTGCTATCCAAAATATTTGGTTGGCGGCGCGTGCAGAAGGCTTGGGTATGGGGTGGGTCTCGCTGTTTGATCCACAGGCACTTAAAGCGGTTTTGAATATGCCCGAAGACAGTCATCCAGTCGCTATATTGTGTCTAGGCCATGTCGATCAGTTCTATGATAAGCCCATGCTCGTCCAAGAGGAATGGGCGCAAGAGACGCCTTTGGCCGAGTTTTTGTTTGAAAACAAGTGGGATACGCACTAACTGCCAAAGCTAAACCGCTGCTCGACCTTGGGTTTAGGCTGGGTAAGTTTGCCTAAGCGCTTTTCTCGTCTAAGCTAGGTGCATCCATAATAATTCACATCGTCTTAAGACTCGTCATGCAAAAACCAGCAAAACCTGAAAATGAGCGTGATCGCATTGCAGACCTGCATAGCCTTAACATTTTGGACACACCAGCCGACAAGTGGTTCGAGGCGATTACCGGCGTCGCGAAGCAGCTCTTCAACGTGCCGATTGTTGCCGTTAGCCTGGTAGATGAAAACCGGCAGTGGTTCAAATCTATTCAAGGGCTTGAAGTTCATGAAACGGGGCGTGACGAGAGTTTTTGCGGTCATGCGATATTGCAAGACGACTTGCTCTACATTCCGGACACGCTGCGCGATCCGGTATTCGCAGATAATCCCCTAGTCACTGGCGAGCCGCATATTCGTTTCTATGCCGGCTGCCCGATTGTTTCAGCGAACGGATACAAGCTCGGTACGATCTGTATTATCGATCGAGTGCCGCGTATGTTTGCGCCTGGTCAGCTAAATGGATTGCGGCAGTTGGCGCTTTTGGCGGAACTCGCCACTCAGGTGGTTGCGGGTAGAAAGGTCTATCGTTCATTACTAGATCAAGTGAGCTTGCTTGATCGGCAAACTAAAATTGATCATCTGACGCGTTTGTGGAACCGCCGCGCAGCAGAGGACGCGTTAGAGCAGCTCGCAAGTCGCAGCAACGATCAGGGTGATGGTTTTGCGATTGCTGTAATTGATATTGATAGCTTTAAAGCGATTAATGATCAGTATGGTCACTCAGGTGGTGATGAGGTACTGACCGAGTTGAGTCGCAGAGCTATTGCAGAATTGCGAGATGGTGACATTCTCGCGCGCTGGGGTGGTGACGAATTTATTGTGATATTAGATTGTGTGCAGGCAGAAAAAGTGCACCAGTTGCTAGAACGTTTCGCGTCGCGTATCTGCGAACAAGCGATCTCTTTTGATGATCAACAAATCAATATTTCGCTGTCGATTGGTTACAGTGTTTTTGAGGTGCCGGAGCACCGTGATTGGACTTCGGTATTCGAAGCTGCGGACGAAGCCATGTACGAATCCAAACAAGAAGGGCTCGGTCGAGTTACGTACCGAGCAGCGCCTTCAAACTAAACGCGACGGCAATCCCAAAATAGTTCCCGAGCACATATCCGATAATCGCTGCACAGAAGCCAGGGACGAGCAGGGCTTGGTTGCGCAATGCGCCGACAATGACAGGAATAAAAGGTACGGACATGATTGCTGCTGACGCGGTCACTAAAAACGTATCGACGTCTACTTTTAGCCAGCGACAAATTGTCGCATGCACAAGCAAGGCACAAATAAGCATAAGCCCAATATAGCTAAAGAGCGCTGCATCGATGTCTGCCAGAATCGCCAGATTCGTCATACTTCCCATCGTGAAGCAAAATACCAGCACGAGATACATTCCAAGCCGAAAGCTGATCTTCAAGTGCTGAACCGGAGGAATGAACGACGACGCCATTCCCAGTGTCGTGATGAGAATAATCGTAGCTGAGGATTGCATTGAGCTAGGCAGCAAGCCGCTCACCCCCAAACTTAAGCCAACAATGACGGCTGCAACGAGCATTGTTTTGAATAAGGCGCCCAGGTTGTTAACACGTACTAGTTCAGCGTAGCTTGCAGAACGTTCGTCGCCAAGATGTGCAAAGTGAATGGCGTCTGTATTCTGGCCTTGATCTTCTTTCTTAAAGGCAGGTAGAAAATATTTGAAGATGGGTTTGGCAACGCTCAGGACAAACAATAGAAATAACGCAGACAGCATGATGTCGTAACTGGTCATGCGCACGAATATGGTTTGGTCGCCCTCTATCGCAGCGTTAATCGCAGCCATATTTGGGCCACCTCCAGTATACGCCCCGACTGCGAGTCCGGCGACCTGCCATAAGGCCTCTATATGGCCGTTGAACGCAAAGCTCAGTGCAAAGGTGCAGCACAAAATAGAGGCGAAGGCGGCGATCATCGCTTTGGCTGTGAGGCCGGCATGTGCTAGTGCAACCTTTAAATTGATCGACATGACTAATAGAGGGATGGCAAGCGCGATACTGATTTCCGTGAGTTGGGTTTGTGCACCAGACAGGCCATCTAATGACGTGATCGCATGCCAATCCAACGCATGCACAGCGGTGTTGAGTAGGATTCCGGAGGCAAAGCAGAGCAAGACAAGGCCGAGCTTATCAACCCAGCTCAGATTATGCCCAAGCCAGACCAGTAGTGCGGGAAACAAAAGGCATAGCAGCACAACAAGCATGATCATTGTTGTTTACCCTCAGTTGTCGCGTCATGTACGCCACTCTGCTTCGCAGACGAGCTTGTCGATGAGGGTGTTGAGGAGGGTGTTGAGGAGGGCGATGACCCTAGGTCAAAACGCGTTCCCTGCGTCAACGCGGGCCACCATGTGTCTATTTGCCCATGGTTCAGCACTGCGACATCGCCAAACTGAAGTAATACAGATTCACTTTGCTTTGGTCGAAAAAGCATTAAATCATCGGCTTGAATGGCGCAATTATCGTCAAAAGCATACAACTCCTGATTACTTGATCGACCAAATATAGGCACTAGTTTTGCGCTTGAAGGGTAGCAGGGTTCTGCAAGCCAATTGCCGCCGTAGATATACCCCGAACAAAGCGGCAACTGTTTTGCTTTTCTCAACAAGGAAGACAGTGCTGCGGGGCCCGGAACTGAGATGCGATCAACGCGCTTTAAAAGAGGGGTTGCGATGAAAACCGCGGACTCAAATTGCGTGAGATGCGGCAGGTCAAAGTCGCATGGCTTAAGCAGAGCTGAGCCTACCGAGAGCTCATTGCAAGGCGCTTTCGCGGTGTACTCGGTGAACGTAGTACTGCCTCCGGAGTTAAAGCAGGTGCCAGGCACACTGAGATGCTCGACACGCTCTTTAAACGCTTCGTAGCTATGCCAGCTGGCATCTAGCGCACCCTTCAGCCCACCTAAAATAGAGGGGATCTTCGCCGCATGTGCTTCATACCCCATTAATCCCGCAAACCTTAGATTATTACTTTTTTCGAGAAGCGTGATCGTATCTTCGAATTCTGCATTAAGGCTGAAACCACCTCGATGTAAGCCGATATTTATTTCAAGATTTATCCGCAAGCTTGCGTGGTGCTTTTTAGCGATTGCTTGATACTGCTCAAGACGCGCGTGGCTATCGATCAGCCACTGAACTTGTGACAACTTCGGTGCCGATTTGCTCTTTGGTTGCTGCATAAACCAAACAAGCAATTGTTCGAAAGCCGCTGCGGGAAGTGGTTTTCCTAACAATATGTCGCTCAATGCATAGCGTGACGCAATTTGCTGAATGAAGGGAGCATGAAAACACATAAAGCGTTGCGTTTCGGATTGCGTTTGAGCGCTGATGTGGTCAATCAGCTGCATGCAAGGCAAGGACTTTACCACTAAGCGATGCACAAAACCCTCGTTTAGTATTTGCTTTAGCTGCGCAATGTTGCGATTTAAAGCGGCCTGATCAATAACGAGTGTTGGCTGACTAATACCCGCTTCGGCTAGGAGTTTACTCAAGGCGTGATATTGCAGAATCGAATCCTGCAGGGGTGCAGAGGTCTCAGAGGGCACAGGGTTGTTGGAGTGCATAGGGCGCGCGGCTCTTTTTGTTATTGATTTTGAGAAGATTGATCGAAGGTTACTGCTACGCAAGGCTTTGGGCAATATCCAAGATGGCCAAGATGGTAGGCGATGCTTCACAAGTACGATTAGAGTTAAGGGGCTCTACGCATAGTCCATCATCGTTACGATCACGTAGAAACAATGAGAACGCAGCGATGCATGATAATGGTAGATTTGAGCAAATACATGATGGATGATCTGAAGCAGAAAATTGAAGTACGCAAGGCGCTAAAAGCATTTGAATTGATTCGCCAGTTTGGCGAGCAAGAGGGTGATGAGTATCGTCTGTATGGCGTAAGCGCCAGCTCAGACTTTGATGGTTATAATCTTTTACTAAAAGATGCGCGTGTGAAATTACATATCTTCTTTCATAACAAATTTGAATGCGACTTCGATTCAAAAAGCGCGCTCGACGCATTTATCGGCAAGCTTGATGCTTTGATTGAGCATTACGAGGCGGTATAAGCGGGTCTTCCTGAAACAGCGCCATAAATAGCTTGCTATGACCTTGAGCTTTGGAATAAATTTATTTCTTAATCATGCTCAATAGAGAATAACATTGAAACAAAACATTGGAAGTGAAGAATGGTGCGCCTTTTCAGAGCTAGGGCTTCCCGCCGTTAAAGCGCGCGTTGATTCTGGCGCCAAAACCTCCTCGATTCACGCCTTTAATATTCATACATTTCGACGCGATAATGAGAAATGGGTGAGCTTCGAGATCCATCCTATCCAGAATAGTCGGCGGACTGTGATTCGTTGCGAACGACCGATTGTTGACCGACGCGCGGTTAAAAGTTCATCCGGAGTTGCCGAAACCCGTTATGTCATTTTAACCCCAATGACGCTCGGTGATGAGACTTGGGATGTAGAGCTCACGCTGGCCAACCGAGATTCGATGGGGTATCGCATGTTGCTCGGCCGAGAAGCAATGAAAGGTCGTGTACTTATTGACCCAAACGAAAGCTTTTTATTGGGCGGTCATACTAAAAAACAGGTTGAGAAACTTTATAATCAAAGTACGCCGGAAATTGGTGGTTTGAATATCGCGTTGTTGGCGAGCAACCCCGATCTTTATAGCAATCAGCGCCTAGTTGAAGCGGCAGAGCAGCGAGGACACAAGCTCACCTTTCTTGATATAAAACAGTGCTATATGAAGCTTGATGCGAATAATCCAGAGGCGCATTATCGCGGTGGACGGATACTGAAGAACCTTGATGCGGTGATCACTCGCATCAAGCCATCGGTCACATTTTATGGTTGCGCTTTGGCGAGGCAGTTCGAGAGCATGGGGGTGCATACAACAAACACTTCTGACTCGGTCACCAAGTCGAGAGACAAACTCTTCTCATTACAATTGATGTTGAAAAGCGGTATCAATATACCGACAACCGGTTTTGCAAACTCGCCCATGGATACGGGCGATTTAATTGAAATGGTAGGCGGCGCGCCACTCATTGTGAAGCTTTTAGAAGGCACGCAGGGTAGAGGCGTCGTTTTAGCTGAAACGCGCAAAGCGGCAGAGTCTGTTATCAATGCATTTAAGTCCTTGCGTGCGAACCTTTTGGTTCAAGAGTTTGTAAAAGAAGCCGAGGGAAAGGATCTTCGCTGTTTTGTGATTGATGGCAAGGTCGTTGCGTCGATTCAGAGAACGGCCGCGCCCGGCGAATTTAGAGCAAATATTCATCAGGGTGGTACGGCTTCGATTGTTAAAATTACCCCTGAAGAGCGCAAGTTAGCTGTAACAGCAGCCAAGGTACTCGGTTTACACATTGCTGGTGTGGATATCATTCGTTCTAAAAATGGTCCTCTATTGCTCGAAGTAAATTCCTCTCCGGGTTTAGAAGGTATAGAGACTGCAACAGGCAAGGACATAGCAGGAATGATGATCGCTTCGATCGAGCGTGCGCTGCGCTGGAAGCGAGAGCTAGCGAGCCCTGTTGAGTAAACACAAACGCAATAAAAAGGAGTACACCATGCCAAAACAAAAGGCCATTGGATTAATTAGTGATTTGCACGAGCGCTTCGCGGATGACGCGGTGAGCGAAGAGCAGGCTCAGCTTTTGAGAGATGTGCAACAGCACGTCCATGATCTAGGCGAAAGTGAGGCTCCAGAGCCCGATTTTGTTGATGCGCTGGAGGTCTTGGTAACAGATCTTGAGGTGGAGCATCCAACCGCCTCAGGAATACTGCGTAATCTGGTTGAAACCTTGAAAAACATGGGGGTGTAGGGCGTCATTAATGTTCTTGACGCTCTACTCGAATAGAAGAGCGAGAATACTGTTTCGTATGCGCGCCTTTGCGTTCTTTCGGTCTCTAAACGCGCGTCACCAGAGTCGCTGCGCCACGTATCTTCGGGTAGTGACACATGATGGAATCTTCCGATCAAGTTCGGCGGGTGACTATTTTCGTTATGGATTTACATTTTTTTGTTTAATTGTGACTAGGCGTGTTTTAAGCGTTGACTTTAAGCTAGCCTGGTTCTGAAAGGGAAGGCTTTGGCTAGCTCGAGCTAGCTAGAGCACAGAGAGAAAGTCTGCATGGCTTTGGGACTGTTTCGCGCCACACCTCGCTTGTCCAAGCCCAGCGCCCAAACCTACAAGGTTTCTTCTTTACCTAAGCTCTATATTTTAATTGTCGCTAAGTGCATTTTTTCGCCTACTTGCTTTCGCTCCGGATCTGGGAGAATGTCGAGAGAGGGCCAAAGTCCGCTCTCTAATGCTTCTGCATAACCTGGGCAGAGCTGATGCGTTTGCATCGCTGACACGGTGTCGCTCACTGTATAGCGAAGGCGATGCCATGCCACTTCGATGTGACTTGCCGACTTAGATAATGTCATATACCACGTGCTTGCTTCACCATCATTTGCTGGCATGCCAATGACGCCCGCGTTCAGCCAGTAGTGATTAGCATCAAGTTGCTGGCCAAAAGGGATTCCGCAATGTCCACCTATCATGACATTGGCGTGCGCGGTCTCTAACTGCTTTTGTTTCTCTTTGGTGCTGCTAGACGCGAAAATAAACTGGTTCTGTTGTTCAAGTCCACCATGAATGACATGCATTGCTGTGTGGTTATAGGAAAAACTAATCGACGTTGGTAAGGTCGCCATCCAGTTTTTTGACTCTTTGTTCACTGCTTTACGAGCAAACGCAAACCATTGTTTCGAAGCGATATCGCAAACACTCTCTTCATCGAATCCGCAACCGCAGTCTTCCTTGTCGTTCGCTAAAGAGTCCTCGCAATTGCCTTGCACAACGTGAATTCCCCAATCGCGAATAAGGTCTATCGTTTCTTGTGCTTGCGCGCAGTAAGCCACAACATCTCCTGTACATATTATATTTGTGGCGGGTACCTGCAGTTCTGCCGACTTTTGCTTCATCGCTGTCAATGCCGCGAGGTTGCTGTACGGTCCACCAAAGACGATTACAGGACTTGTCATTGTGCCTATATCTATGTGCATGCTTAATCTAGACCTGAGTAGGGTAAGGCTTGCTCTGTCGGTCTAGACAGTAGTGCGCCCAAAGCAAATGTCGCGCATCCGCTCAGCAGCACTGACAGTGAGATCCATAGCAGCTTTGTATACTTATGGGTCTCGCCAAGCAGCGCGGTGTGGCCGGAAGATTCGAGGAAGTAGAGCAGCGCGCCGCTAAATGCGAATACAAATGCCGCCAAGTAAGACCACACCGGAATGTTTCGAAAATTTCCCCAAAGTGAAAAGAAAATCACTGGCGCAAGGTACATAGACGCTGTACCGCTAACGGCGACCGCGCTGAACAAATCTTTGTTGCCGATAAAGACCATGAGTAAACCAAGCAACATGAAGCCGAGCATGATCAGGCGACCATTTCGTACTGTAGCTGCGGTGGCCTTCATATCAATGGCGACCAGCTTTGCAGAACTGGAAAGTGTACTGTCGAGTGTTGACATGGCAGAGATGATAAGCGCGATATTAAACAAGAGCATCGGTAGCGCGCCAAGCAAGCGCTCCAGCGCTGCGTTCATGGACTCACCATCTATTGCATTTGCACCAGCGACAACGCCGAGTATACCGAACGCGATGATGCAAATGATGCTGATCCAAGCGGCTTGTAAAAAGCTGCGGCGGGTTGTATTTCTGTCGGCGAGGAATCCGCGGTCCATCATGACTGGGTCATGCATTGGGTAGCTCCAGACCTGAAGTAAGGCAACTATAAGCAAAATAGGACCAGGCTCGCTGATGTCGAATGCGACAAATCCTAGAGACTCGATCGTAAACAGACCTTGTGATGCGGTATTTAATAACAGGACAAGCAAGACGCCAATAAACAAAACCATTTGCATCACATCTGTGCGCAGCGATGCGTGCAAGCCACCCATCATCGAATAGCCTAGAGCGATCAGAGCAAAAGCGAGTACTGCGATCGTATAGCTGCCGCTGCCCGCGGCACCGAACAATATGCCGATGACCAAAATGTTGGCGAACACTTCGCTGATCAGTCTTAAACCAATCACGAAGTTGAAGCAGCTTGTACCCACCGTCCCGAAGCGAGCAAATAGAAACTGCTGAACGCTATTGAAGCCATGTTTAAACCGCAGTGAGTCAATAATTGCTGCGCCGGTTAAAAATGACAAGTAATACGCCGCATAGGCTAGGGTTCCCCAAACTCCATAGTAGTAACCCAGAATGGCGGCATTGAGCAAAGATCGAGCAAAGATCCAGGTGGTTACTTGGCTAAGCACTAAGGTGAAGAGTGTTGGGCTTTTGCCAGAGGGAGAGAGTCCGCCAAAGAAGCTTTCGTTGGTTTTTGCGCGAGGCGACAAAGCAAAAGAGATTGCAGCAAGCAGGGCGACCACTAGAGGGAGAACGTAACTCATGGATACTCCGAGAATTTGGCGATTTCATGTCGCGCCATTCGTTATTTAGGAAAGTGTCAGACAGTTTTGGAAAAACATGACTCGTAGACTAATCCTTTGCCCGAAAGTTCCGACAAAGGATCAATATTATGCGTACAATTTTGTTATTTGCACAGCGAATCCGTGATTAAACAGGCTATCGCGATTCTGCAAAATGTGGTTGGCGTACCATTAGCCACATGGGAGGGCTGCTTTTCCCGATGCTGATTTTTTCGATGACTTCAAAGCCGTGGCCTTGATAAAACCGGAGGTTTTCTTGCTTGCTGTTTTCAAGGTAGATGGGCATTTGGTCAGCTTCAGCGATTTTAATGCAATGATTCATTAGAGCAGACCCATAACCCTTGCCGCGCGCCGTTTTGCAGGCGCCAATCGCAAAAATGTAATAAAAAGGAAACTTCGGCGCCTTTTTGCTGGCAATCTCATCAGCCACGATTCCGCGCTTCAGGGCCTTGAGCCCGCCATGCTTAAGCATTGGCTTGAGTAGAGGCAGCATTTTAAATATCGAGATTTTCTTTTTGGTATTTGGCTTGAGCATTAAAACAGCGGCTTGATTATCAGCCGACGCGAAGCTGCAATCCTGGTGTAGGTAGAGCGCATGAGCCGACTGTCCGAAGAATAGACCGACATCCATCGTTGGGCCAAATATCCATCGTTGAATCGGGTCATCGCCAAAGACATCGTTCATTATTTCGGTTACGCGCTCGCGCTCACCGGGGTGTAGTTGATCAAGCTTTATCATACGTAGCAACGCTAATATCGAGTTTCTTATCGTCACAAGCTAACCTAAAACCAGTTAGCAGACACTGTCATTTTCGGCCCAAAGCGCGTGTTTTCGGCTGCTATTTTTGTACAGTTATAATTAGAATTTACTAATAAAGAAAGTTCTAATATACTGTCTCGTGTTTAACCTTTATGAGGATTGCTAAATGGACGCTTTTATTCCCGCCATTGCTGGCGGCGTATTGATTGGTGGCGCTGCCGCGCTGCTTTTAGTGGCTTTGGGTCGCGTAGCGGGTATCTCCGGTATTTTTTGGTCTGCATTGTCTTCAATCGCTAAGCTCGATGTGGCTCCCAACATGTGGCGCATTACCTTTGTGCTTGGTTTGATGATCGGGCCGATCATTGTGCATCAGTTTTTTGGTCTGCCGGTGCCGAATGCGCCTGAGGGGAGCACAGCGCTCGCGATTGTCTCAGGGTTGCTGGTTGGTTTTGGCACTAAAATGGGGTCTGGTTGCACGAGTGGGCATGGTATCTGCGGCATGGCGCGATTCTCTCCGAGGTCTATCCTCGCAACCGTAACTTTTATGGCGGCGGGTTTCGTTACCGTGTTTGTTGTTCGTCATGTTTTTGCATAGGAGTTCTACAATGGCTGGATTTGTTGGTTTAGTGGTCGGATTGTTGTTTGGCGCAGGGTTGGCGTTGTCGGGTATGACAGACACGCAAAAAGTGATTGGTTTTCTGGATTTGTTTGGCGATTGGGATATTACTTTAATGTTTGTCATGGGGGGCGGTCTGTTGGTGACTGTGCCCGTGTATCAATTTTATAAGAACAAGTCGCGGCCATTGTTTGATAGTGAGTTTCATCTCCCAGGTACAAGTCTGATCGATCAAAAATTGATTGGTGGCGCGGTATTGTTCGGTATCGGATGGGGGTTGTATGGTTACTGCCCTGGGCCTGCGATTTCTTCAATCGCATATGGTGACGCGTCAACTTTGTTCTTTGTTGGGGCGATGTCGGTTGGCATGTTGGTGGCAAATGTCTTAACGTCGCCAAAGCTCGTTAAAAATGCGGGTTAGCGGACATGACACCGAATCCGCAATCTGAAATGGAACAGGTACGCGCGAATGCCCTAGAGGCGGAGCGTTATCTCAAGGGCATCGGCAATCATAAGCGTTTAATGATCCTATGTGTTTTGATGGATCGAGAGCTCTCTGTTGGTGAGATCAATGCGCAGATCGATTTGTCGCAGTCTGCGCTCTCTCAGCATCTCGCTGTGATGCGTGAACTTGGGTTTCTCGCGACGCGCAAGGAGGCGCAGGTTGTTTACTATCGTGTTGTTGATGATAAGGTAAGTAGTCTTTTGGATGCGTTATATCAAACGTTTTGTCAGTAAATAGCTGTCCATCCGGTCAGCTTTGATTGTATGGCTTCTTCATTATTATATTTGACGTATCAAAGTAAGCTTGTTACAAAATGTATCAAAAATGACTAATCGGTCAAGTTATTGGTTTTTTAATATGGAAGTCGAGACTAAATATCTGTAGCTTTCAGCCTCGTTTTATTAAGAGCTCGCCCGTTTTAGTTCTTTGGACTATTTTTGAGGGGCGATTTTATACCGCCGAACGAGGATCCCATCATGCTAGAAAAGCTGTTTAAGCTTAAAGAGCACCAAACGACCGTCAAGGTTGAGTTAGTAGCTGGTCTGACTACTTTCTTGACGATGGCGTACATCTTATTTGCAAACCCCGACATCATGTCGGCAGCCGGCATGCCTAAAGAGGCAGTATTTACCGCGACTGCGGTTGCGGCCGCCCTTGGTTGTATCTTGATGGGCTTATGGGCTAATTTTCCGGCAGGTCTCGCGCCGGGAATGGGCTTGAATGCCTTTTTCGCTTTCGCTGTGGTTGGCGGAATGGGCTATACGTGGGGGCAGGCGCTCGCCGCGGTCTTTGTTTCAGGTATTATTTTCTTTCTTCTTTCCGCGTTCAAAATTCGAGAGTGGATTTTACACTCAATCCCGGGATGTCTTCGCCATGGTATTACCGTTGGTATTGGTCTGTTCCTGACGATTATCGGATTGAAGAATGCCGGAATTATTGCGGATCATCCTGCTACATTACTCACCCTCGGTGACCTCGCTTCTCCGGGCCCAATGCTTGCCGGTTTGGGATTGTTGCTTATTATCGCGTTTGATTACCGAAAGGTGCCAGGTTCCATAGTTATCGGGATGATTGCTATTTCAGTGATCGCCGCGATTCTTGGCATTACACAGTTCCATGGTTTGGTGGGGGAGCCTCACTCAATGAGCGAGCTGTTCTTGGCGATGGATTTCAGTCGTATTCTTGAGGCAACGATGATCTCCGTCGTTCTGGCGTTTGTGTTTGTCGACTTGTTCGACACCTCTGGCACGTTGATGGCGACGGCGTCTAAAGCAGGTTTGACCGACAAAGACGGGAAGTTTGACGCCATGGGCAAAGCGATGCTCGCAGACTCAACAGCAACGACGGCGGGTGCAGCTTTAGGTGTGTCGTCTGTGACAACGTACGTAGAATCTGGTGCGGGTATTGCCGCAGGCGGAAAAACCGGTTTAACCGCGGTGACGGTTGGCGCTTTGTTTCTTGTGGCGTTGTTCTTTACGCCGTTGTTGGACTTTGTTCCAGCGTTCGCGACCGCACCGGCATTGATCTATGTCGGCTTGATGATGACTGCAGACATGCGCAACATCAACTGGGATGATATGACCAGTGCTGCGCCGGCTTGGATTTGTGCAATCATGATGCCTTTTGGTTTTTCGATTTCGCACGGTATCGGCCTTGGCTTTTTAGCGCATACGGTCTTGCAGTTACTTACTGGAAAAACAGCTGAGATTCGTCCGGCTGTTGCGCTTGTTTCTGTGCTTTATGTGGCGGGAATCGTATTCGGCGTTCTCTGAGGCGCAGCGGGCGTGCCATGGCGCCCTTCAATATATTTCGTTAACTCCTTGAGTGTTTGGCCGCAGCATGTGTACGCATGACTGCGGTTTTTTTATGTCCGATATTTCGTTTCTTGGCTACACTTCAATCATACGTTGATTGGGAGTGTTCATGAGTTTGTGTGTGTCACATTTGGTTAAGGGCGTTGCACTATGCAGCATGTTGATTTGGACGCTGAGTGTGCACGCCGAATCTGTTGTCGTCACGGTGTCGTCACTCGACCAGCCTCCCAAACTTGATGGCCAGCTCGGCGACTGGCTGATCGAGCCACAAATCATACGTCTGCACAAGGCGCACCCAGGGGTCTCCGTCGCGCTGTCGGAGCTCACTATGTGGGCTGGACATTTTGATGACTCTATCTACTTTGCATTTCGTTGGGCCGACGCACACCCGGACCGCCAACACAAACCCTATATCTGGAGTGACGAAAAAGAACGTTACACAGTTGGTCCGCAGAGAGAAGATCGCTTAGCCATTCAATTTCAAATAGAGGGTGAATACGATGTGAATTGGCTTTCCGGAAACTCATTCAAGGCTGACATGTGGCATTGGAAATCCTCACGTTCTGCGCCTATCGGTTTGGCCCATGACAAAATGACGATCGTAGGCCGAGAAAAAGTAATCCGTTCATTTAAGGCGGAGGGCGTAGATGGAGAGCCAGTTTATATTCGCCGGATTAGTGATTCCGGCGACAAATTATATTCACATAAGCGATATGTTCTTAAGGAAAGCAAGCAAATGCCAAAGTATCTGCTGAACGCGAATGCGTCTGGCAGCATCGCTGATGTAAAGGCCGCGCAGCGATGGCGTGACGGTGCTTGGACCGTGGAGCTGACTCGCAAGCTTAATACGCATCACGATGACGATGTTCTGTTTCAGTTTGCTGATGATATACCTGGTGGTATTGCTGTTTTTAATCGTAGCGGAGATTCGAACCACGTGATTAGCAATAATCTTTTGTTTCGGCTTGAGAGGTAGTTTGAGCGCATGAAACTAGACAGGATTTCCTTATCTAGGCTTTCGTTATTTTTGCTCTCCGGCTGTTTTGTTGTGCTTGCCGTGATTATGTTGGCTGCGCTCCAGTTCAATATGTTTTTTGAGGGGTACAGTGAAAAGACGATCTCTCAGACGGAGGCTGCGCTAGATATATCCCGAGAGATTGATCAGTCGCTTATCCCAATCAACAAAGAGTTGGTTGAGATTCAAAGTGTCTTGAGTTCGTTTTCATCAGAGCTGGCGTTATTGGCGCTAGATCCCGAGCGGCCGTTTGATGATCTTGATATTTTGGCGCAGCGTTTAGGATTGCTAAGAACCGTGCTAAGCGAAAATTGGCCTGAAGGTCTTTTAGATACAAATCTGCAAGAAAGAATTATTTCTAACTTGATTGTTTCCGAGGCGATCTCTTTTGAGGTGTTGGAGCTTCGTAACCCCAACTATACCTATCAACTTTACGAAGAAAGTGTAGGTATCATCGAGCAGGTATTGACCGATACTGAGGTCGTCTTAGCTGCGGTAACAGGCCATTTGGAAAAGCTTGCTGCGCAAGGTTACTTGGTGGTTGAGCAAAGTAAACGGGAGGGGGAGGAACAGCAGCAGAATATACAAAAAGGACTGACTTTGTTCGTACTCTTATGCATTTTGCTTTTCGGATTTATTATCGCGCTGTTTTTAGTCTTCTCGAGAGAGACGCATCGGCGGCTAGCAGTTCTCAAGGCATTTGCCCAGCAGGTAGAGGCCGGTAATTATCAGGAAACGATAGAGCTGGTCTCAAATGATGCTACCGGTGAGTTGGCTCGTTCTTTAGAGTCGATGTCATGGCGCTTAGTGGATTTAATTCAAGAAAGTGAGCATTTGGCGGATCGTGCACAAGAATCTTCAAAAGCGAAGTCTGAGTTTCTGGCGAGCATGAGCCACGAGATTCGAACGCCTATGAATGGTGTGATTGGTCTACTTGATATTTTGAGTACCAGTAAGTTGGAGGGCCAGCAAAAACATTATCTAAAGCTTGCCCAATCTTCTGCTAAATCACTTTTGAGCCTCATCAATGATATTCTGGATTTCTCTAAGATCGAGTCTGGGAAACTCGCGCTAGAAAAGGTCGATTTCGACATCGTTGAGCTTGTCACTGAGTTTGTAGACGTAATGTCCCACACCGCGAAAGAAAGCGGTTTGTCGATGCATTTCGAGGCCAGAGGCATGGATAGGCATGGCTGGGTGAATGGCGACCCTGCTCGCTTAAGGCAGATATTTACCAACCTGGTTGGCAATGCATTAAAGTTCACCCACGAAGGGCGAGTCGATTTATTGGTGGTTTTGTCTGAGCACGACCAACAAAGTTGGGTGCGTGTTGAGGTGAGAGACACGGGCATCGGCATTCCTCAAGATAAGCTTGCCAGCTTGTTTGATTCGTTCACGCAAGTAGATGCTTCCACAACGCGCAAGTACGGTGGAACGGGTTTGGGCTTAACCATTAGCAATCAGTTGGCCGTGTTGATGGGCGCTGATGGATTACATGTTGAGAGCGAGCAGGGCAAGGGAAGCTGCTTTTGGTTTGAGTTTCCGACCACCGTTCCTGAGCATCCTCCTGAAATGTGGTTGGAGGAAAACCCTGTTGAGCCGTATGTAAAACCAGAGATCTCCTCTTCAGAGAGCACCAAACGCCGAGTGCTTCTGGTCGAGGATAATGCGGTTAATCAGGTGGTCGCGCAAGCGCTCATTGAGGCCGAAGGGTTTGATGTTGAGATAGCAAATGATGGGCAAGAGGCGCTGGATCTTCTTAACGCCAACCCAGAAGAGTTTGTTGTGGTCTTTATGGATTGTCAGATGCCGGTCATGGATGGGTATACTGCGGCGGGCGCGATTCGTCGCGGAGAGGGCGGTGAGAGTTATAAGGCGGTCCCGGTGATCGCTATGACCGCAAACGCCATGCAAGGTGATCGTGAAAAATGCCTTGATGCGGGTATGGATGACTATATCAGTAAGCCAATAGACGTAGAGGTACTATCTGCGAAATTATCAGAATGGAGCGAGCGTTAGCCTCCATAGAAGTAATGGTGCTTTAATGGGCTTTGTAAGGTTTACGTCGAGGAGCTGGTAATAAGAAGTGCGTGGCTGAAGGCGCGTGTGCAACACAGCGTTGCAATAACACGTCTTGCTAGTCTTCTTGGTTTGAGTGACAGTATTGGTCACCAAACAAAGTCCTAGGGCAAGCCGATGCGCATTTTATTCCTTCTCTTAATATTCATTTTTTATAGCGTTAGTGTGCACTCCAGCGAAGGGGAGACGAAGCGCTCCGACAGCAACGCCTCTGATTTTAAAAGCGTCGATGCTCCGCAGTTTAGTGTTATAACAACAGGTTACTCTGCAGGAACGCTCGAGGCGATGGTCGTCGAAGGTGGTGATGTGTTTGAAGTGCGCACGCTAGCGCATCCTGCTGTTCTGGTGCGTCATCCAAAAGGCGTTTTGCTTTGGGATACAGGTCTTGGCACTCAGCTTGAAGACCAAATGGCCTCATTCTCTTGGTTTGATCAGCAGCTGTTCAAAGTGGTTGACCATAAACCAGCCGTTGAGCAATTGCGTGAGGCTGGTTTCGACTTATCTTTGATCGATATGGTGATTCCAAGTCATATGCACTGGGATCATGTGAGTGGTTTGGAAGATTTTTCTCCGGTTCCGGTATGGGTTCAAGAGGTAAGTTTTAAAGAGGCGCAAGAGGGTGAGCCTCCTGGCTTCGTCGCATCGCAATTCGATGATCCGAGCATTAATTGGTCTTTTATTTCTTTAGAGGATGGTGCTTATGAGGGATTTGCCCAGAGTATGGACGTGTTTGGTGATTCAAGTGTTGTGCTAGTTGATACCTCGGGACATGCGCATGGACATTTGGGGATGTTCCTAAACCTTGAAGGTGGTGCGCGTTATTTCTTTATTGGAGATACTACCTGGGTATTAGAGGGTGTGACCAATAACAGCTCAAGGCCTTGGCTAGTGAAAACAATCGTCGGCGTTGATGCGGATTTTGAACAGAATGCAGGCGTGGTTGAAAAGGTGCATCAATTAAGCGTCGATCAGCCCGATATCGTTATCGTTCCTGCGCATGATGAGCGCGTGCTTGAGTCCCTGCCTGCATTCCCAGTATTTTTTCCTTCTGGCTGAGGTTTAGAGCTTGATGCGGAGATCCATTTTATTCGCGCTCTCTGATATTGTGCCTTTTGAATGAGGCGTGAGTGTTTTGCTCTGCGCGTCGTGTATGTTTCTCGATCCATTCATAAATTCAGGTTTGGCAACGTGTCGTAGGATGCTGAATCCTAGTATCCGATCGATGGTTGAGAGCGATCTATTTTCAAAGCTGTAATCACATCGCTTCGAAGTTACGAAGGCCTTTCATTTTATTGATCCACGCTTTGACGCTCGGGTAATTATTGAGGTTAAAGCCGCCTTCTTCTGCAACGTGGGTATATGCGAATAGGCTTATATCCGCTGTTGTCGGATAGTCGCCAGTTAGAAAAACCGTGTGATTGAGCTGCTCTTCCATTACGGCTAATGCTCTGTTGCCGCCTTCTTGTTTGTCGAGGTAGTCTTGCTTTCGGTCATCGGGTAGCCCCAGATATTTGTTAATAAAGCGTGCTACTGCGATATAGGGCTCGTGACTGTATTGCTCAAAGAACTGCCATTGATGAATTTTTGCTCTTATCCAAATATCTGCAGGGTAGTACATGCTGCCTTCGCAGAGGTAGTTGAGGATTGCATTTGATTCGCTGAGGGTGTCTCCGTTTTCAAGTTCGAGTAGGGGGATCTTTCCGTTTGGATTTTTCGCTAGAAAGTCTGGCTCTTGAGTGTCGCCCTTGAGTATGTCGATCTCTATCCATTGATAGCGAATATTTAGAAGGCTCCCTGCAAGAATTAATTTATAGCAGTTGCCTGATTGACGATCTCCGTATATTTTCATGCTCGATCCTTCGTTGTCGCAGCAGCGGCAGTGTAGCAAGACCGATGGTTTAAGGAAATATATGGCTAAGTGGTATCCAATTGAAACTTGTTCTGGCGTCGAATATGCGCGTTATATCGTTCCGAATTTTGCCTCTAACACGATCAGCGTGGCAGGAAAGGAGGGGGTGATGACTGTGATCAGCCCGGGAGAAAGTCTGCTTGAGAGTTTTGCCCAGAAGCATCCTGAGCATGATATTGATCAAGGTCGACGGTTGCGCTTGGTTATGCCCAATAGTTTTCATTACATGGGGGTTGAAGCATGGAAATCTCGCTATCCGAATGCACAGCTTTTTGCTTCAAAAAAAGCCATTAAGCGTCTAAACAAAAAAGGCCTTTTCGATATTTCTGAGCTTCAGCGCGGCATTCCTCATATGGATGGGCGGGCATTTTGGGCGATTCCGCCAGGGCATCGAGGTGGTGATGCGTGGCTCTGTATGCCGGCTGGGGATGGCTGGTTATGGGTGACGTGCGATAGCTTCTTGCACTATCCGAGGATGTCTAACCAGCCCGTTGCGCGCATTATTCAGAGAGTAATGGGTGCTGCGCCCGGCTTGAAGCTTAGTCGTGTCATTAAATACTTGTTGATGTCGGATAGAACCGCGTTCAAAAGCTGGTGTACAAAATTTATTGCGGAGCATCCGCCTAGTATATTATTGCCATCGCATGGTGAGCCATTGCTCAGCGAGCAATTGTCGAACCAGCTGCAGGCGCTAATCGATGATCGTTTGTGAATGCTGCTCAAGCGCCCAGGCTACATGCTCTCTCACGAGTGCTGAGCTTGCGTCTGCTTGAGTTTGAAGTGCTTGAATAACATCCGGCTTGCTTGGTGCGTTGCCCAATGCAACGGCGATGTTTCTAAGCCAACCCTCATAGCCGGCGCGTCGAATTGCTGAGCCTTCCGTGTTTTTTAAGAACTCTTCCTCAGTCCAAGAAAAAAGCTCGGTGAGTTTTGCTTCGTCGAGTTTGTTTCTGGGTGAAAAGTCATCTTCGGAGCTGTGTTCTGCAAATTTATTCCACGGGCAGACAAGTTGGCAATCGTCGCAACCAAAAATACGATTACCTATTGGTTTTCGGAGTTCTAAGGGAATTGCGTTTTTGTTTTCGATGGTCAAGTAAGAAATGCACTTGCGGGTGTCCAGCGAATAGGGGCCGTTGAACGCATTGGTTGGGCATACATCAAGACACGCTGTGCAGCGACCGCAATGCTCTTGCTCATAGGAACCTGTTAACGGTAGTTCCAGGTTGGTGTATATCTCGCCCAAAAAAAACCACGAGCCGGCCTCGCGGTTTATGATCATCGTATTCTTGCCGAACCAGCCGAGGCCCGCCTGTTGCGCGATTGCGCGTTCGAGGACGGGCGCGCTGTCAACAAAGGCGCGGAAATCTAATTCAGCTTCGCTTTGCTCTCGGATAAAACCAATCAGGTGCTTGAGTCGGTTTCGTATGAGCTTGTGGTAGTCGCGGCCCAGTGTGTATCGACTAACATACGCCGCTTCAGGGTCGGCAAGCTGTCGATTTGCGCTTTCCATTTCTTCAGGTAAATAGTCCATGCGCACCGAGATGACTCGAAGCGTGCCTTCAATCAATTCATCGGGTGTCCAGCGCTTGCTGCCATGGGTGTGCATGTAGTCAAGATCGGCGTGATAACCTTTTTGAAGCCATTGTTTATAGCGCTCAACATGTTGGCCCAAATCGGTTGAGGTAACGCCTAACTGTTGGAAGCCAAGCTCTTTTGCTCGGTTTTGAATAGCGCTCCACAGAGCGGGTGAAACAGGTGCAAGGTTATTTGTTGATCGTGACATGATGTTAAGTGAAGAATCCGGGGTGCTTTGCTAAGCTTAACAAATAAGTACTTGCTTAAGTTAAGGCTGTTTCTAGATTTGTTTTCTACAAACTTGCGTTAGTTTAGCAAACTGAAGCAATTAATGTGTCGCCGGGCCTGTTTTGACATGCAAATATCCTTGGTAAACGAACACGCCACCGCGGAATTTGGGGCGAGATTGGCAAAAGCACTTTCGGCGCAGGCGCTGCCGTTGATTGTCATCTATCTTCAGGGTGAACTCGGGGCTGGAAAGACGACGCTTGTGCGCTCGGTACTTCGGGGCTTTGGGTATCAAGGCAGCGTTAAATCACCGACCTATACCTTGGTTGAGGAATATGAAGTGTTAGGTAGAAAAATCTACCATTTTGATTTGTACCGACTCGCAGATCCGGAAGAGCTTGAATTTATGGGAATGCGTGATTTTCTTAATCCAGAGCTTGAAGCCTTAGACGGGATTGTATGCTTCGTTGAGTGGCCAGAAAAGGGGCGCGGTTTGTTGCCACAACCCGATCTAGAGTTGGGTTTGACTGTCGATGGTGAAGGGCGCGTTTGTGATGGCAAGGTCGCGGCTTCTAGTTGTGTTGATGTTGTGGAGTTTGAGAACGAGGTGTTTCATGTCTAGTGTTCTGAGATTCATCGCTGCATGTTCAATATTGTTGGTTTCGGTCTCGTCCGTTGCGGCAAAGCCGGTTGATGTAAAGGAAATTCGGCTGTGGAACGCGCCGGATCATTCGCGCTTGGTTTTAGATCTTGGGTCATCTGTCAGTCACAAACTAATGACTTTGCAAAATCCAGAGCGTGTGGTGATTGATCTGAAAGGCGCTAAAAAGAAAACGCGTTTTGATACGCTTGATCTTGCGGCATCTCCGGTTAAGTCAATTCGCAGTGCGGTGCGTAATGGTTCAGATCTTCGTATCGTTCTGGACATGAAGCAGCAGGTGAAGCCAAAGAGTTTTCTTTTAGCACCCAACGACCAGTACGGAAATCGTTTGGTGATCGATTTGTATCCAAAGAGTGCAAAGAGCGCGTCTAAACCTGTGAAAAAACTGGATATCGTAGACGGCAGACGGGATGTCGTTGTGGTCGTTGATCCAGGGCATGGTGGCGAAGATCCGGGTGCTATTGGGCCAGGCAAAGTGCGTGAGAAAGACGTAGTTTTGGCGATTTCAAAAGAGTTGGTGCGCCAGATTAATGCGGTACAAGGGTATAAAGCGTACCTAACACGGGAGACCGATTATTACATTGGGCTTCGTAAACGCACAGAAATTGCGCGAAAGCGCAACGCAGATTTGTTTGTATCTGTACATGCGGATGCATTTACGCGCGCTCAGGCTAATGGTGCCTCTGTTTACGCCTTGTCTTTGCGAGGGGCTTCGAGTGAGACGGCTCGCTGGCTAGCAAAGAAAGAGAATGCGTCTGATTTAATTGGTGGTAGTGGTGTAAAGCTAGGTGATCATGACGATATGCTTGCCTCAGTGCTGCTTGATCTAAGCTCTACTGCGAGCCTGAAGGCTAGTCTTTCGGTCGGCGACAAGGTACTTAGCTCGCTTGGCGGTGTCGCGCGATTGCACAAGTCACAGGTGCAGCAGGCGGGTTTTGCTGTTCTTAAGTCGCCTGATATCCCGTCTATTTTGGTGGAGACGGGTTTTATTTCGAATCCTGCTGAGTCTCGTCGTCTTAAGACACAAAAATATCAGCGTAAGATCGCGACTTCGATTTCCACCGGAGTGAAGCGTTATTTTCGCGAAACTCCGCCCTTAGGATCTTGGCTTGCGTCAAGTCAGGCTTCATCTAGGGCGGCATCTTATACCGTCAAGCGTGGCGATACCCTGTCGCACATCGCCGCAAGCTATGCGGTGAGTGTCAGTCAGTTGCGTCAATTAAATAAGCTACGTTCAGATGTTCTTAAGGTTGGACAGCAGTTGGTTTTACCGCGCTCTTAGAGTGTTTTTTCGTTTTTTTGGCTTGAAATAACCCTATATACGCTGCTTTATTGGGGTGCTTGGCGCTTAGAAAACATTGGTGCGCGTGTTACACTTTGTGCACATTCAATTCTCCCAATAGTCATGTCTAAAATACACAAACTTTCCGCCCGTTTGGCGAATCAGATTGCTGCAGGTGAAGTGGTTGAGAGACCGGCGTCTGTTGTAAAGGAGCTGCTTGAAAACGCATTAGATGCCGGTTGTGACCGCGTTCAGATTAGTATTGAAGGTGGAGGCATCAAGCGTATTTCAATACGTGATAACGGCTACGGTATTGATAAGGATGATTTGCCGCTAGCATTGAGCCGTCACGCTACGAGTAAAATTATCTCTCTCGATGATCTTGAGGCAGTCGCGACGCTTGGGTTTCGTGGCGAGGCTCTGGCAAGTATTAGTTCTGTATCGCGACTTCAGCTAAGTTCCAAAGCTGAGGGTTCGCAAGAGGCCTGGGTAGTGGAGACCGAAGGTCGAGATATGGATGCAACACTTAGCCCTACCTCCCACAATCGAGGCACAACGGTTGAGGTTAGAGATTTATTCTTCAATACGCCTGCGCGCAGAAAATTCATGCGTACTGAGAAGACCGAGTTTAATCATCTTGAAGAGGTGGTTAAGCGACAAGCGCTTGGACGGTTTGATGTCGGGTTTGACCTTAATCATAACGGTAAGCCGGTGCATAGCTTACGCCCAGCAGTGACCTTGCGGGACCGAGAGCAGCGTGTTGCAAGTCTATGTGGCAAGCCGTTCATGGAAAATGCGGTAGAGATCGATGTTGAAGCAACGGGCTTAAAGCTTTGGGGCTGGGTCGCGCTCCCTACGTTCTCACGAAGTCAGGCCGATCTTCAGTATTTTTTTGTTAATGGTCGTGTGATACGCGATCGATTGGTTAGTCATGCGGTTAAGCAGGCATATCGAGACGTTCTTTATCACGGTCGTCATCCCGCTTTCGTTTTGTATTTGGAGCTAGACCCCGCATTAGTTGATGTGAATGTTCATCCAACTAAGCATGAGGTGCGTTTCCGAGATGGTCGATTGGTGCATGACTTTATCTTTCGGAGTCTGCATCGGGCGCTAGCGGACGTTCGGCCAGATGAGTATATGCGAGATGAGCAAAGTGAATCGCGTGTCGCAGAGAGTGAGGCGATACATGCTGAATCTGGTCTTGCAGCCCAGCCGGGATTTAACAGCCAGGCAAGCATGGCATTGCCGGTAAACTCTGTTTCCGGCACTCGTCCGTATGGATTCGGCTCGCAGCAGTCTTCCGAAGTGGGCGCAACGTTGCAGGGTATGCAAAGTCTTTATGGTGGTGCAAGTGCCGCTTCGAATTCGGTGGCAGAAGCCGGTTATGCAGATTCTGGCGTTGCGCAGAGTAGCGCCTTCCGTCAATCCGTTGTGGGTCAGAATACTCTGCAGGACGGGGCAAGTCAGGGCGGCGCTGAGGAATATCCTTTGGGGTTTGCCGTAGCTCAGCTGCACGGTATCTATATCCTTGCGCAAAATGCCTCTGGTCTGATCATCGTAGATATGCACGCAGCGCATGAGCGTATTACTTACGAGCAAATGAAAGCCGACTTTTACGGTGCCGGTATTCAGGCTCAACCGCTGTTAGTACCTATTTCTTTGGCGGTGAGCTCTAGGGAGGCTGATGTGGCTGAAGAGTGCTCAGATGAGCTTCGCAAGTTTGGCTTGTTAGTCGAGCGGAGCGGCCCAGAGGCACTGATAGTTCGAGAGGTGCCAGTTATTCTGCAAAAGGTGGACGTTGTCCAGCTGGTGAGAGATGTGCTCAGTGATATGTTGGGTAGTGGCTATTCAGATCAGCTTGAAGCAAAAGCGAACGAGTTGATGGGAACCATGGCATGTCATGGTTCGGTAAGAGCAAATCGAGTGCTGACGCAAGCTGAGATGAATGCCTTGCTGAGAGACATGGAGGAGACAGAGCGAAGCGGGCAGTGTAATCACGGACGACCTACTTGGACTGCGTTATCAATGCCTGAGCTTGATAAGCTCTTTTTGCGAGGTCGATAGCGTTGGTTGGCAATGGCGTAGCGTTAGAATCGTTACCTCCTGCGATTTGTCTGATGGGGCCGACTGCATCTGGTAAGACCGATTTAGCCATTTCGCTTTGCAAACATTTGCCGGTTGATATTGTTAGTGTGGACTCTGCGCTGATCTATCGTGACATGAATATTGGTACTGCCAAGCCAACCGCTGAGGAATTGCTTGAGGCGCCACACAGGCTGATTGATATTCTCGACCCAATTGAGTCATATTCTGTAGCGCGGTTTTATGAAGATGCGTTGAGTGAGATGCGCAAGATCAGCGAAAAAGGCAGGATACCGTTGTTGGTTGGCGGCACGATGATGTACTTTCGCGTGCTACGTGACGGAATTGCAGCGATGCCGTCAGCGGATGAAGGTGTTCGAAAAGAGATTAATCGGCTTGCTGAGGAAAAGGGGTGGGCGCACATCCACAGCTTGCTAAAAGATATTGATCCGGAGTCGGCAGAGCGAATTAAGCCTTCAGATACTCAGCGATTGCAACGCGCGTTCGAAGTTTACCGTGTAAGTGGTAGGACTTTGACAGATTATTGGCGGATGCAACGGTCTCATAACTCAGGTGAGGCGAATGCGCTTGGCGCAGGTCTGCAGGAGATAAAAAATAATTCTGTTAGAACTGGAAATAAGGGTGAAGCGGATTACACTATCATTGACGATTCGATACCACCTGTGCCCTTTCGTTTGAAGTCCTTTGCGATTGCGCCTGCGGAGCGCAAAGATTTGCATGATCGAATAGCGACCCGCTTTCGTACAATGCTTGAATCTGGGTTTGAGGACGAGGTTGCTCGGTTGAGAGCTCGGGGAGATCTGACGCTACAGATGCCATCGATGCGCTGTGTCGGTTACCGTCAAATGTGGGAATACCTTGATGGAAAATATGATTACGACTTCATGGTCGAAAGGGGTATCATTGCGACGAGGCAGTTGGCAAAGCGTCAGCTAACTTGGTTGCGCTCTTGGGACGAGCTTACATGGCTGGAAACAGGGGATCAAAATAATCTGGCGACAGTATTGAATTGTTTTGATGTGGCCGCATTTAAGTAACAAGCAGAAAAGCAAACTATAATTTAGAAAACATAACTCAAAAAAGTCGGGAGAATAATAGAATGTCGAAGGGACACTCACTTCAAGATCCATACCTCAATGCGCTTCGAAAAGAGCGTATTCCCGTATCAATTTTTCTTGTTAACGGTATTAAATTGCAAGGCCAGATTGAGTCGTTTGACCAGTTCGTGATCCTTTTAAAGAATACGGTTAGCCAAATGGTTTACAAGCACGCTATCTCAACAGTAGTTCCTGCGCGCAATGTTCGCATGCCTACTGGCGATGAAGAAGCTGGAGCATAAGTAAGTATCTTGCAATTCTTCCCAATAATTTCTTTTGAGCTGCGATCCTTTTTGGTCGCAGCCGCTTTCGTTTTGAAGGCTCATAAGCGCCACCGTGTTTGATCGTCCAGACGCGGGTGAACGCGCAATCTTAGTTCATATTGATTTCCCTAATGAAAATGACCGCGAAGATGTAAACGAATTCAAGGAGTTGGTTCGTTCTGCAGGAGTGGAGCCGGTAGCGATTGTCTCCGGGTCGCGCACCCAGCCGAGCGCCCGTTATTTCGTTGGTTCAGGAAAGTTAGAGGAGCTTCAGGCCGAGCTTGAAGCCAGCGAGGCGGACGTTGTGCTGTTCAACCACGCATTATCGCCCAGTCAGCAACGCAACCTTGAGGGTGTGCTAGAGTGCCGAGTGATTGATCGCACGGGCGTCATTCTCGATATTTTTGCCCAGCGCGCGCGTACTCATGAGGGGAAGTTGCAGGTTGAACTCGCTCAGTTGGAGTATATGTCTACTCGCTTGATCCGAGGCTGGACTCACCTTGAACGGCAGAAGGGTGGTATTGGTCTTCGTGGTCCAGGTGAGACGCAACTTGAGACAGATAGGCGTCTTTTGCGAGCTCGTATCAAGGCTTTGCAGGGGCGATTAGGTAAGGTTAGAAAGCAGCGTGATCAGGGTAGGCGGGCTCGAACTAGAGCAGAAATTCCGACCATTTCTCTCGTGGGCTATACCAATGCTGGAAAGTCGACGCTATTTAATCGGGTAACCCAATCAGAGGTTTATTCTGCTGATCAGCTTTTCGCTACCCTTGACCCAACGTTAAGGAAGATTGATTTTCCGGATGTTGGTCGGGCGATTCTCGTAGATACGGTGGGCTTTATTCGGCACCTGCCGCACAAGCTTGTAGATGCATTTAGAGCGACGCTTGAGGAAACCATCGCTGCGACGCTATTGTTACATGTCATCGATTGTGCTGATGATCGTCGGCTTGAGAATGTTGAGGCGGTTGAAACTGTGCTCGACGAAATTGGCGCTGATGAGGTTCCAACGCTCAAGGTGTATAACAAACTTGATTTGCTAGATGATGCATCGCCCCGCATTGATCGGGATGAAGAAGGAAGGCCGGTTCGTGTTTGGGTGTCTGCGAATACTGGTGCGGGAATCGATCTGCTACATGAGGCTGTAGCTGAGCTACTTACTGAAGAAGTTGTGCATGCTGTCATTGCTTTGCGACACGAACAGTCTCGACTTAGGGCGCTTTTCTATGAAGAAAAAGCCGTTTTGAATGAGCATTATAACGATGAAGGGCAGTGCGTCGTTGAGGTTCGCTTGCAGGCGAGTGATTTTGAACGAATGCTTAAGCGTTGTGGTGTCTCGCATGCTGAACTACTGATCAAGCGAATCTAGCAAATCGCGAGAAGCGTATAAGTTGCAGCAAGGTTAATTATTTATAGCTTTAAGAGCCTCATAGGCTTTCTGAAAAAGATTTCATAGTTGATTGTCCGCTAGCGCTTGCTCAGGTGTGCTTCGCGTTTTAGGATTGCGTACTATTCAAACTAACTAAAACCTACTAACAAACGGGGTAAGGTATGGCCTGGAATGAGCCGGGTAATTCAAACGGTAAAGACCCATGGGGCAATAACAATCGCGGTGGCAATCAAGGGCCGCCAGATCTTGATGAGGCGCTAAAGCAGCTGACGGATAAGCTAAACGGCTTGTTTGGTGGTGGCAAAGGCAGTAACGGCGGAGACGGTAACAGTAACAACTCCTCGGGCTTGGGCGGCATTTTTCTGATCTTGGGTGTTATTGCAGTCTTGTTTTTAGGTTGGAAGTCGATTTATACCATCGATGAGCAGCAGAGAGGTGTTGTGCTGATGCTAGGTGAGTATAACCGCACACTCGATCCAGGTTTGCGCATTGTCATCCCGCTGATAGAGCAAGTGATTCCAGTTAACGTCACCAATGTACGAAATGCTGAGTTAAAACAAGAGATGTTGACTCAGGATGAGAACGTGGTTGAAATTGATCTAAACGTGCAATACACCGTGAGCGATCCGGTGGAGTTTGCTTTGCGTGTTGAAGATCCCGAGGCCTCCTTGCAGCATTCGGTCGAGTCAGCTTTGCGTCACGAAGTGGGTAGCACCAACCTAGACCCTATTTTGGGTGTAGGGCGTGCAATACTTGCAGATTCGACTCGTGAGCGATTGCAGGACTACATGGACGCTTATCAAACAGGAATCAACGTTAGTATCGTGAACATCAAAGAGGCGAGAGCGCCGTCTGCGGTTCAGGCTGCCTTTGATGATGTTCAAAAAGCTAAGCTAGACAAAGAGCGTTTTGTTAATGAAGCTGAGGCATACAAAAACACGGTCATCCCAGAAGCGCGTGGTAAGGCGCAACGTATGTTGCAAGAGGCAAGCGCTTATAAAGATCAGGTTGTAGCGAAAGCAACGGGTGAGGCTGAGCGCTTTGAAGCGCTACTGGTTGAATATACCAAGGCCCCTGAAGTAACACGTGAACGTTTATACCTTGATGCGATTTCGGAAGTTTACTCAAATAGCAGTAAGGTTCTAATCGACGTTGAAGGTGGCAATAACATGATGTACTTGCCTTTGGATAAGATTGTCTCAGAGCGAAGCGCTAGCTCTGTAACAGGTACTCGTTCAGACGCAAGCTCGTCGGAGATCTCTGACTTGGCGGATCGTGTGATCGAGGAGATTAGATCTAGAAATGCGCGAACAGGTAGGGAGGTACGCTAATGTCTAAGTCGCTATTACCATTAATTGCGGTCTTGGTATTGATCGCACTTGTATCTTCTTCGCTATATGTTGTTGATGAGCGACAAGTCGCTATTAAATTGCAGTTTGGTGAGATTGTTGAGTCGGACATTGGTCCTGGGCTGCACTTTAAGATGCCTTTTGTTCAAAACGTCCGTAAGTTTGATGCACGGGTTTTGACATTGGATTCGCGTCCAGAGCGTTTCTTAACCGTAGGCAAAAAGTTCCTTATTGTTGATTCGTTCCTGAAGTGGAAGATCGAAGATGTGAAGCTTTACTACAAGGCGACTGCAGGTAATCGTTGGCAGGCGACCACATTGCTGTCTAATTCAACCAACAAAGGTTTGCGAGATGAGTTTGCGGCTCGAAGTCTTGCCGAAGTAGTTTCCGGTGAGCGTGACGAGTTAATGGAGCAGATTACCGCTAAGCTGAATGAGCAAACACTCAGCGAATTTGGAATTCGAGTCTTAGATGTGCGCGTCAAAGGCATCGATCTTCCAGAAGATTTATCTAAAAACGTCTACCGCCGTATGGCGACAGAGCGTGAGCGAGAAGCTCGTGAAACGCGTTCGCAGGGTAAAGAGCTTGCTGAGGGTATCAAAGCAGATGCGGATCGTGAAAAGATCGTCATCGAATCGGATGCCTATCGTGAATCTGAGGTTGTTCGTGGTGAGGGTGATGCGATTGCTGCAGCGACCTATGCCAAAGCCTTCAACAAGAATCCCGAATTCTACGCGTTCACTCGAAGCTTGCAGGCTTACAAAGATACGTTTGCAAATGAAGAAGATGTTCTTTTGCTCAAGCCTGATAGTGATTTCTTCAAATATATGAAGAAGAGCGAAAGCGGCAAATAAGTTCGTTTTTTAACTAAAGAAAAGCATCCAAGCGTGTCGTTTGGGTGCTTTTTTTGGTTTTTTACTATTAAAAAGTCATCATCTCTCGTATTTGGGTTTTGTTAGTTCGCATTAAGCGTTAAAATCGCGACCCTTTGTCTACAGGCAAGTTTGTCTTGCGTGGTAAAATGTATGGCATGGCATGACCTTTTGACCGCATTGTGTCTCGTACTTGTTATCGAGGGTATGATGCCTTTCTTAAATCCCAAGGGATGGAAAGCTACACTAGCTAAAATTTCAGAATTAGATGATCGCAGCATTCGCAGTTTAGCGCTGGTATGTATGTTGGCCGGGCTATTGGGCTTGTTGCTGGTGAGAGCCTAAAGATCATCTCATTGTCGCTTTGTTAGAATGATCTTTGAGAGCGAACGATTGATGATAACGAGAGTAAGAGTTAAGTCTTTATGAGTTTGACAGAACGTTGGTTATTGCCTGAAGGCGTCGATGAGTTGCTTCCGCCTGATGCATGGGCGCTTGAGAAAATGAGACGGTCGATGCTGGATGTCTACTCAAGTTACGGCTACGATCTTGTGGCGCCTCCGCTAGTTGAATTCATTGAAAGTCTGTTGACTGGCACTGGCCGCAAACTTGAGCTGCAGACCTTTAAAGTAACAGATCAATTGTCTGGTAGATTGCTCGGAGTTCGATCGGATATCACGCCACAAGCTGCTCGTATCGATGCGCATGTTTTAAAGAACCAAGCCATCTCACGTCTTTGCTATGTAGATAGCGTCGTGCATACCAAGCCTGAGCACATGATGACGAATCGTAGCCCGATCCAGATTGGTTGTGAGTTGTTTGGTGAGCATGGTGCGAGTGCGGATCTCGAAGTGGTCTCTTTGATGCTAGAAACGCTGCGATTAGCGGACGTCGATAAGGTACATATCGATCTTGCGCATGTAGGTATCTATCGTGGCCTTATGCGTTCAGCGCAGCTTGAATCGAGTTTGGAAGAAGCCGTTTTCGACGCCCTTAGCCGTAAGTCTATCCCCGAGCTAGATGCATTGTTCGCCGATTCAGAAGAGCCGGTGATTAAAATTGTGCGCGAAATTGCACTGCTCAGTGGCAGTATTGATGCGTTGGATGCCGTTCGAGAGAGCATATCTGCCATCGATGCATTGGCCGATGAGCAGACCTTAGGAGCGGTTGATGCGCTGAAAGTGTTTGCGGCTCAGTTGAGCGCGCGTTTTCCTAATATTGAACTAGGATATGATTTTTGTGAGCTCCGCGGGTATGACTATCATACGGGAGTAATGTTCAGCGCGTATACGCCTAACTTTGGTTATGCCTTGGCAAAAGGTGGTCGTTATGATGCCATCGGCGAAGACTTCGGTGCATCGCGACCCGCAACCGGCTTCAGCGCCGACTTGAAGACACTCGTTCGTTTGCAAGCACGTTGTGGCGAGCAGAATTCGCCGTCAAATTCCGTTTTAGCGCCTGCAGGCGACGATAGCGACTTGTTGAGCGCTATCGCTTTGCTAAGAAAAGAGAAACGGGTTATCCAGCGCTTGTCTGATTCCGATATTGATGATCATGGCTGCTCAAGTGAGCTTAAGTTGGTCGATGGCCGGTGGGTAGAAGTTAAAATTTAAGTGGCTTGGTGTTTTGTTACCGAGTCTGAAGCATTATCGCTAGAGAAAGAGATTTATGGGTAAGAATGTTGTCATTTTAGGCACTCAATGGGGTGATGAGGGCAAGGGCAAGATCGTTGATTTGCTTACAGAGCAAGTTACCGCGGTTGCGCGTTTTCAAGGTGGACACAATGCTGGTCACACGTTGGTTATTGACGGTGAAAAAACGGTATTGCACTTGATCCCTTCAGGTATTCTTCGTGACAACGTCACCTGCCTTATTGGCAATGGTGTTGTGCTCGCACCTGATGCCTTGCTAAAAGAAATGGGCGAACTCGAAGGTCGAGGCGTTCCTGTTCGTGAACGCCTGAAGTTAAGCCTTGCTTGTCCATTGATTCTTCCGTACCACGTAGCGCTTGACCAAGCGCGTGAGATCGCAAAAGGTGCAAATAAGATAGGCACGACAGGGCGAGGCATTGGTCCTGCTTATGAGGATAAAGTATCGCGTCGTGGATTGCGTCTTGGCGACCTAGCGAATCCCGCGTCTTTCGCCGAGAAGCTAAAAGAGATCATGACTTACCACAACTTTGTATTAGAGAATTTCTACAAGGTTGAGCCAATTTCTTATGAAAAGACATTGGAAGAAACATTGAAAATGGGTGAAGAATTGTTGCCGTTGGCTGTAGATGTAACCGACGAACTGCATGCCTATCGTGAGCGCGGCGACAACATCATGTTTGAGGGCGCTCAAGGTTCTTTGTTGGACATCGATCATGGTACCTATCCTTTTGTTACGTCTTCAAATACCACAGCCGGCGGGACAGCAACGGGTAGCGGTTTCGGTCCGATGTACCTCGATTACGTGCTTGGTATTACTAAGGCCTATACGACACGTGTTGGCTCAGGTCCGTTTCCAACAGAGCTTTTTGACGATAACGGTCGCCATTTAGCAGAGAAGGGGCATGAGTTCGGTGCGACTACGGGCCGCCCTCGCCGTTGTGGTTGGTTTGATGCTGTCGGCCTTCGACATGCTATTCAAATCAACAGCGTTTCAGGCATTTGTCTCACTAAGTTAGATGTTCTAGATGGCCTCGATACGATCAAGGTTTGTGTCGCTTATAAGACGAAAGCGGGTGAGAATATTTCGCGTCCTCCTCTGGACGGAGAGGGCTATGATGACCTTGAGCCGATTTATGAAGAGCTTCCTGGTTGGTCAGAGAGCACTCTCGGTGCTAAAACTCTGGATGAGTTACCTGAGAATGCAAGAGCGTATATCAAGTATTTAGAGCAAAAGGTTCAAGCGCCAATCGATATTATATCGACCGGGCCAGATCGTATTGAAACGATCGTGTTACGGCACCCATTTGACGCGTAAGAGCGTTACGTTTAAAAGGGCCTGGTAGAATTTCTACCCGGCCCTTTTTTATATTAAACACGTTTTAATTTGGTTTGCGAGCGACAAGGGTTGCACGAAGTGGAGCCGGGTAGCCCTCTACTGTTTTGCTTTGATCATTCGGGTTAAGAAAGTCCGAGAGGGATTGGAACTCCATCCATTTGGTCACTCGTTGTTCATCGCAGCTCGTTCGATTGAGGTCCACACAGTGTATGTCTTTAAAGCCAGCGCGTCGTAACCAAAGCTCCAGTGTGGATACGCTAGGCAAATACCAAACGTTTCGCATCATTGCGTAGCGGTCTTCAGGCATTAGTGAATAACCTAAAGGCCCGTCAACAACCAGCGTTTCTAACACAAGCTCTCCGCCTTTTCGCAATGCGCCCTTAAGTTCGTAGAGATGGTCTATCGGTGACTTTCGGTGATACAAAACGCCCATTGAGAAAGCGGTATCGAAGTACTCAAGTTGCGGCTCAAGATCTTCCATCCGAATGGGAAGCAAATGAATCGGCTCGCCTAGACCGCAGTACTTTTTGATGGCATTGAACTGCATTAAGAAAAGATAGCTGGGGTCGACGCCAATTACGCGACGCGCTCCGGCGCCGAGCATTCGCCAGCAGTGGTAGCCGGAACCGCAGCCTACGTCGAGGATGGCGCGGCCATTGAGTGGGCTGATATGGGGTTCGACTCTATCCCACTTCCAATCTGATCGCCATTCGGTGTCAATGTGCGTGTCAAATAGCTCAAAAGGTCCTTTGCGCCATGGAATCAGCTTCCTCAGTGCATCATCGAGTTGCGCTTGCTGGGCGGGGCTGATTGACCCAGAGGCTCCCACTTTAGAGGTGTCAAGAGAGACTTTTTCCACAGGAAGCGTTGGGAGTGCGTCTAATGCATCAATCCATCGTTGCATATCACCATGAGGTTTTTCGTATAGTTTCTGGTGTAGTAAACGTTCAAGAGACGGAAGCCAGCGCTTAAGTCGTGTATCGGATTGCATGTAGGCGACAAGATCGCCAAATACGTCGTCATAGTTCATGGGTTAAGACGCTTTAATCGCTAAGAAAGAAAAAAAGTTAAAGCATTGATACCAAGAAAAGGCGTCTTGAAAACCGGCATTTTTTAGGCGGGCAATATGGACATGCTCGCTTTCCGGCAGCAGCACTTGCTCGATTGCGTTACGCTTTTGACTGATTTCAAGGTCGCTATACCCGTTTGCTTTTTTAAATAACCAATGTAATTCCTGTTGCTCGTTTTGCTCTTTGATAGATTGAAACTGGAGCTTTTCCGACAATATAAGCACGCCGCCAGGCACGAGCGCCCGGTATATTTTCTGTATTAAAGCGGCCCGGTTATCTAGCGGCAGAAATTGAAGTGTAAAGTTCATGGTGACGACAGAACATGGCTCAAATTGGGTGTCTAAAATGTCAGCGCAACGCAGCTCAACCGGCGTCCTGTCATTATCTAGCTCGATATAGTGCTTGCACCGCTCAATCATTGAGGGAGAGCTGTCTATGCCGATGATGCGAGTAGCCTTATTTTTGGCTCCGTGGCGCATAGCGAGCGTTGATGCTCCAAGCGAACAGCCTAAATCATAGCAGGCAGTATCACTCTGAACATAACGCTCGGTGATGAGACTAATCATTGGGATAATCGTTTTGTATCCAGGCACGGAGCGTTGAATCATGTCTGGAAACACACGCGCAACGGCCTCATCGAACCTAAAATCGTTTTGCTGATCAAGGGGGGATGAGTACAGTTGGTCTGCTTCTTGTTCGGGCGTTTTGTCCGACACTTTATTGCTCCGCTAAGGTTTCCGAATTTGCGTTTACGCTCTGGCTGTCGACATCTCGTGGCTCGCACTTAATTCCGCGGTTTTTATAATCGACCAATAGGCCTTGCATTGCATGATCTTTGTCATTTCGAATAAACAGATAGCCTTCTTGGCAAAACGAAGTTTGATATGAGGGTTTTGGGGAAAGCCGATATTGGCCTTCGTCTTCAGTTGGCACAAATACGACCTTATAGCTCGCTAGATCGAACTGGTCTTTGCTCTCGGGATGGTGAATTTTATTCTGCCACTCCAGAACGCCAACTGTGCCGGCAATACTCAGGAAGATGGCCAGTACCAGCGCGCGAACACTGACTGTGTCTGCGCTTTTTTGGCTCGAATCTTGTCTCATTATGAAAGCTCGTTCTAAAAGGTGCTGATTGTAGAGTTTAGGGCATAAGTTGCAAGGGCGGTTCGTTTAAAGCGCTTAATTGTTCTCTTAACTCCAAGATGTGCTCCGACCAATAGCGCTCGGTATTGAACCAAGGGAAGTGCATTGGAAACGCCGGATCTTTCCAGCGTTTTGCCAGCCATGCCGAGTAGTTCATGATGCGCATGGTGCGTAGTGTTTCAATAAGGTTTAACTCTTTTAGGTCAAAGCTCGCAAACTCTTCATACCCTTCAAGGAACTCGCTCAAGAGGCTGGTTTGCTGAAGTCGATCGCCTGATAATAATAACCAAATGTCTTGCACTGCGGGGCCCATAACGCAATCATCAAGGTCTACAAAAAAAGCCTGATCTTCACGCCAAAGGATATTGCCCATGTGGCAATCGCCGTGAATGCGCTGATCTCTCGCTTTGTGGTGCGCCAATATCGACTTCATCGTTTTTACTAGATCGTCTGTGAGCGTATCGTATGCGGTTTGTAAGCTCATTGGGAGGAAGTCATTTTCCAGCAAGAAGGCTCTGCTATTTATTGCCCATTGTTCAAGCGACATGGTTTGACGATGCTCGAACTGTTTGCTTGACCCAACCTGATGCATGCGTCCGATATTTAGACCTATTCGATACATCGTATCCGGTAGCTCTAATTCCGGCGCATAGCCGCCCTGCATAGGAAATAGAGCGAATTGAAAGCCCTCAAACTCGTGAAGAGACTTCCCGTTAATGATCAATGGTGCGACCACGTTGATGTCGTTCTCCTGAAGCTCAAAAGAGAAGGCATGTTCTTCAAGGATAGCCTCTTTGTCCCATCGTTGAGGTCGGTAGAATTTTGCAATGCAAGGTGCGCTCTCTTCGAGTCCAACTCGATAAACTCTGTTTTCGTAGCTATTGAGCGGAAATATTCGTTGGTCACTGAGTAGATCGAGCGATTCGACCGCGTCGATCACCATATCCGGTAAAAGTCGTTCGTATGGGTGTTCCAAAATATCCGCCTTGCTGCTGATTAATTACCGGCTTATGTATCGGGTTGAATACTTCCGGATGGTGGGTCAGAGAACAAGTCTAACTGAAGTTCGTCTTTTTTGTTGTTGCCTATGCGTAACCCAAGCCCAACGAGACGAACGGGAAGTTGCTTGCGCTGCCACGCCTTGCGCATCATACCTCTAAACGCATCTTGATCTGCCCACGGCTCGGTGCCGCTCTGTATAGCTTCTTCCAAAGTAGTTTGGGAGAAGTCTTTGAACTTGATCTTCACGAATCGACCGCTTACGTTTTCTGTCGGTTTCAGTTTTTCACTTCGTTTTTTCAGTTCTAAAAATAGCTTCTTTAGGAGGGAATCCAGCTCGTTGGATAAAACAAGATCCTCGTCAATGGTTGTCTCGACAGACAAAGACTTTCGCTGCCGCTGAGTATTTACAGGTCGGTCATCGACTCCATGGGCGAGGGTTGCCAAGCGAGAGCCGTATTTACCAAAATGCAAGATCAGCTCGGATTCTGACCTCTGCCGAAGGTCGTTGCATGTCTCGATACCAAGAACTCGCATTTTTTCAGCGGTTACGCGACCAACACCATTAATCTTTTTGACTGGCAAAGCTTGCACGAACGCATCCACATGGCTTGGTTCTATAACAAATACCCCGGCAGGCTTTCGCCAGTCACTCGCTATCTTGGCAAGAAACTTATTTGGCGCGACGCCGGCCGACACCGTGAGGTTGAGTTGCGCTTTAATTTCAGCTTGAATGGCTTTAGCAATCAGCGTTGCACTGCCTTGGTATTGCGGTGAATCCGTAACATCAAGGTAGGCTTCATCAAGCGATAAGGGTTCGACTAGTTCTGTGTACTGATGAAATATTGCATGCATTTTCTGAGAGGCTTCTCTATACGCCGCAAATCTTGGCTTAATAAAGATGAGGGATGGGCAAAGCGTTAAGGCTTTCGATGAGGCCATCGCCGAGCGCACACCGAAACCTCGAGCAATATAGTTGCACGTTGCGACGACACCGCGACCGTTTGGGTTGCCTCCGACCGCAATCGGATGCTGTTTGAGCTCGGGATTGTCCCGCTCTTCAACTGAGGCGTAGAACGCATCTGCGTCGATGTGGATAATTTTGCGCATGGCGTGTTAGTTTAAGGAAATATCGATTGGGCGTCTGTTTTGGGCGCTCTATGTGATTAAAAATTAATATGTGTTCGCGGTTTTAGAAGGAAGCAGTAGAGATGTCTCAGGAGCGTTATACGCTGGATACAGTTGTTATAGGTGCCGGCGTGGTGGGATTGGCTGTTGCGCGCGCATTGGCGATGTCCGGGCGTAGTGTTTGGATTTTGGATAAAGAAGAGGGTTTTGGAAGGCAAACTTCCTCTCGGAACAGTGAAGTCATTCATGCGGGAATTTACTATCAACTCGATTCCTTGAAGGCGAGGTTATGTGTACGTGGTAAGCATCTGATTTACCAGTACCTCGAAGATAATTCATTACCTTTCGCGCGGTGCGGAAAGCTCATTGTTGCGACAAATGATTCACAAGCTGATCGTTTGGCTCAGATCAAGCTCCAAGCTAAAGCGAATCAAGTGGAAGACTTAGAGCAGTTGGGCATGGTTCAGATTCGTGCTCAGGTGCCTGAAATAAACGCGACCTCAGCGTTGCTTTCGCCATCTACTGGCATAGTAGATAGCCATGCTTACATGCAGTCTTTGCTTCATGATGCCGAAATGTCGGGGGCGACTTTCTTGCCCAATACCGAGATCGAGGTTCGAAGTGTCTCACCTAATAAGTTTGAGTTGGAGTTGCTTGGCCAGAACGCGTTACTCGAATGTTCAGAGCTGGTAAATGCAGGGGGTCTGTTTTCAAGTTCATTGTTGTCTCAGGTGGAGACCTTCCCAAAACATTGCTTGCCAGAGCCGGTATACGCGAAAGGAAGCTATTTTAGTTACTCTGGTCGCGTACCTTTCAAGCAGCTCATCTATCCAGTTCCAGAGGAAGGCGGGCTTGGAGTGCATTTGACACTCGATTTGTCCGGTGCAGCGCGTTTTGGGCCTGACGTTGAATGGTTGAAGGTTAATGGTAATGCAGGTCTCAACGCATTTGATTACTCGGTTGATAAGGCAAAAAAGGCGCAATTTGTCGATCGCATCAAGTCCTACTGGCCAAGCCTAGATGAAAGCAAGCTGCACGCGGACTATTCCGGTTTGCGGCCAAAAATCCGCTTTAACGGTGAACTCTATCCGGATTTCTGCATTCAGTCTGAGAGCGAGCATGGTATCAGCGGCTTGGTGAACCTATTTGGAATAGAGTCGCCGGGTTTAACGGCTTCTTTGGCCATTGGAGAGTTCGTAGAAGACTTGTTGTAGCGCATCAAGGTTTATTCGTCTAGCATCACCGCCATTCATTTATTTAAACGATTGTTTGGTTGTTCGAGCAAAAGCCCATACTTCAACTTTGCCTGCGCCGCGAGCCTTTAGAAGCCCAGCAACTAAATCAAATGTTGCGCCGGTCGTCATTACATCATCGACGACCGCAACATGCTTTCCTTTTAAGTTCGTCCCAGGACTAACCACAATGCTATTCTTTAAGTTTTTCAATCGCTCTGTTCGTCCTAGCGAGCTTTGTGACTCGGTTGTCTGTGTTTTTATGAGTAACGTCGGGTTGAACACGAGTGAAAGTTCCATGGCGCACTGAGCGGCTATTTCGCGGGCATGATTGTAGTTCTTGTCGCGAAGTTTGTCGGGATGCATGGGTACACAACAAACAAGATCCGGAAAAGGCTCGCGATCGTTAACTCTTTGCTCTGCAAGCAATTGACCAAGTAATCTCGCAATAAAGCGTCGATTTTGATACTTGAGACGATGCACGAGAGTTGAGGAGGGGAATTCATACCTTGTCACGATATACGCCTTGTCAAACTGTGGTGGCGTAGCTCTGCACTCTATGCAGTGAGTGTGACTGTTGATGCTCGACAGGGGGAGGGAGCATTGCACGCATTTTTGTTTGTCGAGCGAAACGAGTAAATCCGCTTTGCAAGCATTGCATATTAACAGCTGGAGTGTGCCCTTAGCATTACAAAGGCAGCATGTGGAATAGAAGTATGCGTTTGTAAATGTTGCGAGTGCGCGGAGCGATATGAGGGTTTGCAGCGCATGTAGTATTATTTCTGACTTGTTAACCAAAAATACAACAAGGGTTGACAACTTTTTGGGGAAGAATATCATGCACACTATCCTTGTGTTGCAGTTGGGTATCCCTTTACCCGATCCGCTTCATGATACCATTTTTATAACAGTTCTAGAAAAGAGGCTTGAAGCACAAATGAGTAATTCGTCACTTGGTGTCGTTCGACACGATTGGACCAAGCAAGAAGTGCAGGCGTTATTTGATCTGCCGTTTAATGATTTGCTGTTTCAAGCGCAATCCGTGCACCGACAAAATTTTGATCCGAACGAAGTTCAAGTAAGTACTTTGTTGTCGATAAAAACAGGGGCCTGCCCTGAGGATTGTAAATATTGCCCTCAAAGTGGTCATTACAACACCGGCCTCGAGAAAGAAAAATTGATGCAAGTACAGGCTGTTTTGGACAAGGCAAAACAGGCAAAAGAAAAAGGCAGTAGTCGGTTCTGCATGGGCGCTGCATGGAAGCACCCCAGCGATAAAGACATGCCTTACGTCGTCGAAATGGTGAAAGGTGTCAAAAAGCTAGGTTTAGAAACCTGTATGACGCTAGGGATGTTGCGTGATGATCAAGCGCAAGAGCTTTCAGAGGCCGGCTTAGATTACTATAACCACAACCTTGATACCTCTCCGGATTTTTACGACAAGATCATCACCACGCGCAGCTATCAGGACAGGCTGGATACGCTTCAACATGTTCGTGATGCCGGCATGAAAATTTGTAGTGGTGGTATTATTGGCATGGGCGAGCGGGCCTCAGATCGTATTGGCCTTTTGGTGCAATTAGCAAATCTGCCGCAGCAGCCTGAGAGCGTCCCAATCAACATGCTGGTGAAAGTAAAGGGTACGCCTTTAGAGAATGTCGAAGATATCGATAATTTTGATTTCATTCGCTGTATTGCGGTTGCGCGCATCTTAATGCCCGAGAGTCATGTTCGACTTTCTGCGGGGCGCGAGTCGATGAGTGATGAAATGCAAGCGCTCACGTTTATGGCTGGCGCGAACTCTATTTTTTATGGCGAATGCCTGCTCACGACGCCAAACCCGGAAACACACAAAGATATGCAGTTGTTCAAGCGGCTTGGTTTACGCCCAGAGCAGCGTATCGAAGAGTCTGATGAAACCCAAGAAGCAGTCTTGGAAAATGCCATTGCTAAGGATCAGGAAGCGAAGAATCCTATGTTCTATGAAGCTTCGGGTAGCGCAGCCGAGGCGAGTGCAAAGCACTAAGGTAAGTATTGGTTTATGGCCTATGAGCGTTTGGAATGGGAGTCGAAGCTTTCTGATATTGAGAACGCGGGCCTGCTAAGATCTCGAAGAACGATTGCATCTTCTCAAGGCCCGAGTGTTAGTTTATCTGGCTTTCTAGGGCGGGGCGCTCGTACCCCGTCCCACTCACGTTTTCGTAATTTTGCAAGTAATGATTACCTAGGGTTTGCGGATCATCCGCAGATTAAAGAAGCTGCCCTTGATGCTTTGAATAAGTTTGGTTTGGGGAGTGGATCTTCTGATGTTGTCTGTGGCCATTTTGAGCCTCACGACCAGCTTGAGCAAGCGCTCGCCAAGTTTACAGGAAGGGATAAGGCATTGTTGTTCTCGTCAGGCTATATGGCGAATCTAGCTGTTTCTGATGCACTTTGCGACCCCAAGAGCTTGATCCTTCAGGATAAACTAAATCATGCTTCGTTAATTGATGGCGCAAAGCTTTCTGGCGCGAGAAGTCAGCGCTATCTTCATTCTTCCATCGAAAGCTTGGATTCCTATCTAACGAAGTTCTCTACAAACGGAACTTATGGTCAAAAGCTGATTATCACAGACGGCGTCTTTAGTATGGATGGCGATGTCGCGCCTTTAGGTGAATTGGCTAAGTTAGCGGATCAATTTTCGGCCTTGTTAGCCGTCGACGATGCTCATGGCTTGGGCGTTCTAGGCGAGGGAGGGCGTGGTTCAGTGGCCGAGGCCGGGTTATCGCAAGAGCAATGCCCGTTATTAATCGGTACGTTTGGGAAAGCTTTTGGGACCTTTGGCGCTTTTGTGGCAGGACCAAAAGCGTTGATGGAAGTTTTTGAGCAACGAGCGCGCTCCCATATTTATACGACAGCCTTGCCGCCCGCTATTGCTGCGGCTACAAATGCGAGTTTGCACCTTGTAGAGCAAGCCGGAGAGCAACGTGCGCATCTCCAAAGCCTTATAGAAGCATTCCATAAAGAGTTAGCAGGAGATGGTTTTGAGTTGCTTCAATCAAGAACCGCTATACAAGGCGTTGTAATTGGCGCAAACGAATCGGTGATGAGAACCGCACGGTTTCTTGAAGAGTCTGGCTTATTAGTTGGGGCAATCCGACCGCCTACCGTCTCACCAGGTAGTTCGCGCCTCCGTATTACCTTAACGGCGACACATACCATGGACGATCTTGATTGCTTGGTGACAGCGCTGCGTAAGGCGAGAGATTTGGGGTGCTTGAGTGAGTGATCCACGAGCCGTCAAGGTGTTATTTCTGAATGGCTGGTCTTTGGACTCTTCGTTTGTTGAGCCCCTTCTGCAAGCTCTGGGAGAGGGAGTGACTTACCAAGTTCTTGATGTCGATGCACGATTTTTTGAAGATTCGTGGCCTTCCAGCTTAGTGAGCTTGATTGATCAAGATACAGTGATTATGGGGTGGTCGCTTGGCGGCATGCTCGCAATACGACTCGCCGCATTTTTAGAAAAGAATCAACGAGACTACCGGAAATTAGTGACGCTGATGGCTTCGCCGTCGTTTATCAATAGAGAGGGCTGGAGTTGTGGTATGAGCGAGTCCGATTTTGCGCAGTTTAAAATGGCGGCGGAGTCGGATCAGCTTGTCGTAAAAACGTTTCCGTACCTGATGCTTGGTCCTAAACAATCGGTTGTCGGGACATCAGAAACAACTCTACTCGCTAATCGAACTTTGCTGTCTGAGATAAGACAGCGCTATCGGGGCTCCCTACAAAGCTCTGAGAATCGAATTGCCACATTAGCTTTATTGGAGCAGCTCGATCTAAGGAAAGAGCTCTCAGCACTTCAGCAGCAAGCTATTCTGTTGTTTGCTGAGGATGATTTGCTTGTACCTAACATGACCGCGCAGGTAGTCGAACAGCTATATCCTCACCATCATGTCCATCTCGTTGAGGGAGAGGGGCATTTGTTGAACGCTCCTATTTTAAAGTTGGTTAGTACCTTATTAGGTTTGTCTCTAGGGACGAGTGCGGCGGTGACTTGTGAGCGCTAGCAACGTCGATAGTAAGGTACATCTAGCAAGTTCCTTTGGTCGGGCGGCGCAGAGCTATGATCGTTCAGCGCATATGCAAAAGATCGTTGGCCAAGAACTGTGCGACAAGGTGTGCAGCTCTTGGGGGGATGTACGATTGCGCCCCCCCTCAGTTCTGCTTGACCTTGGTTGTGGTACAGGCTTTTTTGGTGAGCGCTTGTTTTCGGAATTCAATCCAAAGCAATTCGTTTTTGGGGATATTTCCGCAGCGATGCTCCAGTGCGCGCTGTCTAGAGTTCAAGGCTGGGGTCTCGAATCGGATAGTGTTGGCTCGCGTGTTACAGGGGTTCAGCTTGATGCCGAGAAGCTTAGCCTGGCTCCAAACTCCGTAGATTTGGTGTTTTCCAGCTTGGCATTACAGTGGGCTCAGGATTTAGAGGGTGCACTCCAGCAAATAATGAGTGCACTGAGTGATAATGGTGTGCTCGCTTTTTCAACCTTGCTCGATGGGACTTTGGTTGAGCTAAAGACGTCTTGGGCGTCTGTTGATCATCGGCGCCACGTTAATGAGTTTTTGCGGTTTGATGATCATCTTCAAATAGCGGATATGCTGGGTTATTCAGTGGAGAATGCTGAATGTAGCGACGTAATCCTCTCGTATGATAAGCCAATTCAGTTGATGAAGGATTTAAAAGCCATTGGTGCCCATAATATTTCAAGCGCGCGCCCAAAGTCTTTAATGGGTAAGTCAAAGCTTAGCTCAGTGCTCGCTGCATACGAAGGCTATAGAAGGGATGATGGTTCTGTGCCCGCCACATACCGTGTCGGGTATTTTATTTTAAGGAAGACAAAAAACGTATGAGAAAGTTTTTCGTTGCAGGTACCGATACGGAAGTTGGCAAGACCTATGTTAGTTGTCGTTTACTCGAGCTCGCTCACCATCAAGGCATGAGTAGTTTGGGGCTCAAGCCCGTTGCTGCTGGCTGCGAGCTAGATGGTGCTGAGCTAAAGAATGAAGATGCAATTGCTTTGATGCATAGTTCGTCAATCAAGTTGCCCTATGCCCAAGTTAACCCTGTGGCATTGCCTGATCCTTGCTCACCGCACATAGCAGCCACTCGCGCGGGAAAAAGCTTGAATGCGTCAAGACTCGCGGGTTATTGCCGGGGCGCATTATTGCAAAAGGTTGACTTTGCGCTGGTAGAGGGTGCGGGAGGATGGCGCGTTCCGATTAGTCCGCGAGAAACGATGGCAAGCTTGGCAGTGGAATTGGATTATCCTGTTGTACTTGTTGTTGGGTTGCGACTCGGATGCATAAATCA
>NZ_LWFT01000594.1:0-5115 GCF_001635105.1 Oleiphilus sp. HI0079 | reverse complement strand
AAGACCTAGGCTTCCGTTTTCACCAGTGACCAACCTGCTATCCAGCCAGTAACGCCAATCAGCATCCAAAGATCGACGCCCTTGCAGCACGAGTTCGACACCTTCTTCTCCATCACCTAGACCATCCAAGCGCCCGTCATCGGAATCAGCTTCTTCTCGCCCCTCATCAAAGCCTAAAGCAGCTTCGAACAGCCACACGTCAGAAAGAAGTCCACGCCAACCGAGGGCCTCTCCTGCCCAGAAGAATATATGATCTCCGCTACGCCATTGAAGCGCACCAGCTGGATCGACCTCCAAGCCATATTCATCGGAGCCTTCATATGCAGACTCGTATTCAACACCCAAGCCCAACCCTAAGGCCCAGCCGTCATCCCCCTTGGTGAAGTCATCTACCGAAGGAAGAGGCACAAAAGCCGATGTTCCGCCTTGCGCTAGTGCCGTGTTTAAGAAGAAACCATGAGTGAGCATTGCCAATAAGAGGACTGTCAGTTTTTTCATTTGATTCATGTACCAAAATTGCCGAGAAAAAAATTTCTGCCCAGGAAAATTTGGACACCAATGCAAGCTAGGGAAAATACGGCATAAAGGCTCAAAGATGGACTGTTTACCTTATACCTTATGCATGCAATTCTCACTAAGCTTAAACATATGCACTAAAAACGCGAAGCTTCAAAAATTATTCGCCTTGATCAAAGTATTCGGCGTAACGCCCGGTTTCCTTAAACTGATTCAATCGCGCATTAAACGTTGCAAGTAGTGACGGGCTGCTCTTGAGTTTTTTCGGAAACAATACGTAACTCTTGTTTTTCAGAAAGGCGGTCGGATGATGCGTAATTTTTTGCACATCTTTTTCCGAAAAATATTGGCTTAATGCAGCATATCCCACATTGAGTTCTTGAGGATAAACCTGTATTCGTCCCCGAATTAGCTTCTCGAAATTTTGCTTGGGTGTGGCAACGCGATGAATTTTTAATTTCCCGGCATCCAACGCGGCATCAAATGCAGAGCCATAGCTGTAACCGATATCGCCGCCAATCGTTAGTTCTTCAAGGTCACTGAGGCTTTCCCATTGAAAAGAAAATGTCTTGAGATGAAAAAACACGAACGTTTCGGTGAGCACGGGATCACTGTAATAAAAGTCTGCCTCACGTTCCGGCTTGTGCATCCACACGCCCATCAGGTCTTGAGCGCCATTCGCTGTTTCTGCATAGGCTCTTCCCCATGGGAAAAAATTGAGATTTACCGCAATGCCTTCCTCTGCAAAAATATCCGTGATTAGCTGAGCAACGGCTCCTTTATTCTCCAAGCTTTCTGATAGATAGGGCGGCCATTCTCCCAAAGCTACATCAATACGCAGGCCTTCTTCAGCTTGCAGATTCAAACTGAATAGTGCGATAAAAATTGCAACACACGTTTTAAAGCGCATTAAGAGCACCTAACGTTTAGAAAAATATTAAGCTTAGCTCAGTCGTACAAAGCCATTCAGTAGCCTCTTTACCTTAAGCGTCTATTGAGCACAAAGCAATGCCCTCAGATTGACCAATCGCCATTTAGTTTGCCGAGAAACAGAGGTCTTTTTCGAGTACGACTTTTGACTATGTTTCTACGTTAGTCCATCTTCGACGAAACGGCCAAAGTACGTTACCTTCGCCACAGACGGCCGGCAACATGAGTTCAACCCTTAACCAAAATACTCTTCTATCCACTGAAACAGTTTTTGACTATCCATGTCCGAGAACGCCATGTTCTGAAAGTCATTACCGACCTCTTCTTCCATCGTAATAAACTGATACAGCAGCACACCGGGCTGTTGATCGTGCAGAATAAGAGTAATACGACGACGCGTGCGCAAGCAGTCAATGGTCATCACGTCAGCAGGAATGCCCGAGTCCCGCATTCCGCGGCGCACCTCCAGGACAGGATTGATATGCTCGTGGCTGGCCTGAATTTGCTTGTGCGCTTCGCTGGCCATTTCTGAAAGTGCTTTTAATGGATCTTCGGACATAGGGCTCATACTTTGTAATCGATAGATTGATTTAGGGAGTTGAAATTACCACTTCCCTTTGATGTTTTGCATCCTACCGGAACTCCAGCGGTGTTTTGCTTAAGTTTCGCTTAAATTAGGCTTAAGTTAGGTATGAGTTAGGCTTGAGTTAGGGATGAGCTCCATTCATTCTCGATTCTGCTACTCAAATAAAAAAGGCCGCACCATACTTCGGTGCAGCCCGTTTTACGCGTTCATTAGCGTGACAAGGTTGTTAAGAGCGAACCTCGAATTTCAAACCCGCTTTTTGTTGCAAACGCTCCAGCAAGGCATCACCTAATGCAGTGGACGGCGTAAGCATGCCTTTCAGCTCTGGTGTTTTATCTTTATCAAGGGCCAAACAAGCCGCGGCCTCACCAAGCATTTTTGATGTTGAACCGTAACCCGGATCACGATCACCGCTCACAAAACCTTTCAGCAGAGAGCCATCACGCATTTTTGCGATCACCAAGTATTTCCAAAAGCCCGCCTCACGCTCTGACTTAGATGGCCCCTCGCCGGGCGCTGGAAGAAACTTAGCCGTTAGCTTTTTGTATAAGCCGCCGGGCTTACCACCAAGCATTGCAGCCAAACCGAGCAAACCGCCAAAGCCCTTCATCCGACCAGATAAGCCCTTGCCTGTCATCATCGTCTCGTCGTAAGTAAAGTCTTTCCCGTACGGAAAACCCGCTAAAGCATGACTACGACGTACAACACGCGTGTTAATCGCGGCCATGATAAACGGCATCATGAAGCTGTCCGCGTCCTCATCGAACTTCACACTGCGCAGGTCAGGTTTATCGTCACCCGTCATGGCATCGCGCGGGTTCAGTGTGTAAGGGTTATTCAGCAATTTGAACAACGCTTTATCTTCAGCCACTTCAGCAAGCACGTTGTTTATACTGGCAATCGTACCGCCGCTCGCGCCACCCTTCATCGACTTAACACGCACTTTTACTGCTTTTGCATATTCGCCTTTTAATTCTTTGGCTTTCTTCTGAATGAAGTAGGTTCCCATATCGGAAGGAATAGAATCAAAACCACAACAGTGCACGATGCGTGCGCCTGTTTCTTGAGCACGCTCATGGTGCTGATCGATCATACGGCGAATCCATTGCGTCTCACCAGCGAGATCACAATAGTCTGTACCGGCTTCAACACAAGCTGCAACCAGTTCACTGCCATAAAGCGCATAAGGCCCAACGGTCGTACAAATAACTTTCGTTTTGCTAACAAGCTCTTTTAGACTCGCAGCGTCATGGCTGTTACCAATTAAAATAGGCACATCCGTATTACCCAGCTCTGCGCGAACCTCTTCAAGCTTTGCTTGGTTGCGCCCTGCCATTGCCCACTTAAGTTCGCCATCAAGGCCATAGGTGTTCAGGTAAAACTCAGCCACTAAGCGACCAGTAAAGCTACTAGCACCCCATATAATCACGTCGTACTCGCGTGAATCTGACATTATGCTTTTCTCCAATTATTCTTTATCAACAAAGAGGCAGAGTAAAAGTACTCTGATGCCTTAATTCTATATAGCGTCGCGAGGGCGGCTCAGGCAAAGCGAACGTTTGAGAGAAAGCAGAGTTCACATGCACATCAGTGCGCAATTTGAACACGCTTTCATCACAGCTTAAGCAATCGCTGTCGCTATTTCACCCAATTCACATCGCCGACATACCGCCATCCACGGGAACAGCAATACCGTTCATATACGTGTTCGCTGGCGATAGCATCATCACCATGACATTGACGATCTCTTCTACCCGCGCAATACGCTTCAGAGGGCAACCGCGAGCTAGGGTTTTATTGAGCTCTTTATCATCATTGTTTGGGTTTAAATGCGGGTTATCAACCATCGGTGTTGCCGTAAAGAACGGACAAATCGCGTTTACCCGAACATTCATTGCACCCATCTCAACAGCGGCGGTTTTGGTCATACCAACCACCGCATGTTTTGCCGCGCCATACGATCCACCCATTGGTGTTGCGCCAAGCCCGGCCATCGAAGCGACATTAAGAATGCTCCCGTCCTTCTGCCCTGCCATCATTCGCATTTGATGCTTCATACCAAAGGCAACCCCTTTGAGATTCACATCTAACTGGTGTTGTAAGGTCTTTTCATCAATCTGCGTAAAGGGCATGAGCTTTGGTGCAATACCCGCGTTGTTCACAGCAATATCCAGCCGACCAAACTTCGACTTGGCCAAACCAACAAGTTCTTCTGCGTGCGCCTCGGAAGATACGTCGCCAACAGCGCTCACCACTTCAGCGCCTATAGCCGTAACCTTATCGACCGTCTCTGCGAGTCCATCTGCGTTGAAATCGGCAATCACGAGCTTCGCGCCACGCTCAGCGAGCGCAACAGCAAGTGCCGCGCCAAATCCACTTGCCGCTCCTGTGATAAGTGCAACCTTACCGCCAAAATCTAATAATTTATCGCTCATTTGTATTGTCCGCCCTTAAATCGTGAAACCGCCATCAACTACAATGCACTCACCCGTTGTATAGCTCGAGGCATCGCTCACCAAATACAATACAGTACCTGCCATTTCTTCTGGCTCCGCGTGGCGATGCATTGGGATCATCTGCATTGCCGCTTTATACATACTGTCATTGGTGAACAAGGCACCGGCAAACTTGGTTTTCGTTAAGCCCGGCAATAGTGCATTGACGCGAATATTAAATGGTGCGCATTCTTTGGCGAACGCCTTGGTCATATTAATAACCGCCGCTTTCGTAATTGAGTAGATGCCCTGCATCATGCCTGGTTGTAAACCGTTGATCGACGCGGTATTGACGATCGATCCACCGCCATTCTTTCGCATCAACTTACCCGCCTCAGTAGACATAAAGAAATAACCGCGAATGTTCACATCAACCGTTTTGTTGTAAGCATCAATGTCGGTATCGAGAATGTGGCCGAAATAAGGGTTGGCAGCGGCATTGTTGACCAAAATATCCAACTTGCCGTGCTTATTGGCGATATATTCAAAGGTCTGCTTGATCTGATCCATATCACCAACATGACAGGCCCATGCTTCGGCGGCGCCTCCTGCTTCGATAATCGCATCAGCGACAGCTTGGCAGTCGTC
>NZ_LWFT01000593.1:0-3073 GCF_001635105.1 Oleiphilus sp. HI0079 | reverse complement strand
GAGTAACGCCGGAAAAACACGTGCATTTTTTAAACGCGCTCTTCAAGTAAACAAACAATGTTGCCGTCGCAACAGATAAACTCACTGGGGGGATAAGAAAACCACTAGGAAAGGCCTCTACAAACTACCCCGGATCTAAGCGAGCTGCAATTCTGACACTTAATTAACCAGAGTCAACATCTGCACCCAAAAATTGCTATCTAAAATGCAAAAACCTCAGAAAAAAAAGCCAAATTCACAGTTTGGTTTATAGTTAAAGCAACAAGTTTATGATTCCCTTACTAATTCTGGGTGTTTTTATATGAAAATAGCGCAACTAACAAAAGCTCTAATCCTATCCGTTTTCTTTGGTTTAGTGACCGTTTCTGCGAGCGCCGAAATATACAAATGGACAGACAAAGACGGGCGCACCCATTACTCCGACAAGAAACCAAACGCTCAAAAAGATGCTAAAAAAATCAAGGTACATACCGGGAAAGGCAGCATAGGAAATAGCAGCAACAAACCGTCAAGCGAGCCGCAACCAAACACACCAGAAAAAGAGCAGGCTCTTCAGAAAAAAGCCGAAGACCTATCGAAAAAACAGGGGCAGCAGGCCAGCAAAGAACGATGCGATGCTGTTCGAGAAAACGTTGCCAAGATGACAGAAGGCGCACGACTGCGAATCAATGAAAACGGCCAAATGCGCTTCCTAAGCCCTGAAGAAATCGCTGACAAAAGAAAAACCTATCAAGCTTTTCTTGATGAAAACTGCAGCTCGTAAGGTTTAGATTTACCAACTTACCTACATAAAAAAGCGGGCTCACGGCCCGCTTTTTTTGTTCCACTAAACTTATGCCGTTTGACGCATCCGCTTGTTGAAAACAATCTCTTCGTTTTCCACGCTGGCGCGCACAACATCTCCCGAGATAAATTCGCCTCCCAACAACCGCTGCGCAAGCGGATTTTCAACACGCTTCTGGATCGCACGCTTGAGCGGACGCGCGCCATAAACCGGATCAAATCCTGCATCTGCTAATTTCGCCATCGACTCCTCATCAAACTCAATCTGGATGCCAAGCTCTTGCAAGCGCGCCTCAAGGTTAGCAAGCTGAATTTTTGCAATTCCCTTAATTTGCGCGGCAGCCAAGGCATGAAAGACAACAACTTCATCAATTCTGTTTACAAACTCTGGCCGGAAGTGCCCAGTCACAGATTCCATTACAGAGTCTTTGATCGCATCATAGCCAGCAGGGCTTTCACCCGAGCTCATGCTCTGGATAACGTCTGAACCAAGATTCGAGGTCATAACAATCACCGTATTGCGGAAATCGACTGTACGCCCTTGGCCATCAGTCAACCGGCCATCCTCAAGCACCTGCAAAAGGATGTTGAATACATCAGGATGCGCTTTCTCCACCTCATCAAGCAACAATACGGAATAAGGCTTACGACGGACAGCTTCCGTTAAGTAGCCTCCCTCTTCATAGCCAACATAGCCCGGAGGCGCACCGATCAAACGAGCAACTGAGTGCTTCTCCATAAACTCAGACATATCAATGCGCACCATCGCTTCTTCAGTATCAAACAAAAGGCTCGCTAAAGACTTACACAACTCCGTCTTACCAACCCCAGTTGGCCCAAGGAACAAAAATGAGCCGTTTGGACGATTCGGATCCGATAACCCAGCCCGCGAACGACGAACCGCATCCGCCACTGCGTTTACCGCCTCATCCTGACCAATAACCCGCTCGTGCAACGCATCTTCCATGCGTAAGAGTTTATCTTTCTCGCCCTCAAGCATCTTAGAGACTGGAATACCTGTCCACTTCGATACGGTCTCCGCGATTTCTTCCTCCGTCACTCTATTCCGAAGCAAGGTCATGCCCACCATCTCAGCCTGCGAAGCCATATCTAGCTGTCGTTCCAACTCTGGAATTTTGCCATACTGCAACTCAGACATAAGCGCCAAATCACCGTTGCGGCGCGCACTTTCCAGCTCAACACGAGCTTGTTCAAGATCACTTTTTACCTGCTGCGAACCCTGCAAGGCAGCTTTTTCTGACACCCAAACCTCTTCCAGATCCGCAAACTCTTTCTCGACGCTTTCAATTTCCCTGTTTAGCTCAACCACCGCGGCCTTCGAGCCTTCGTCCTTTTCTTTCCTCAAGGCTTCGCGTTCAATCTTTAACTGAATCAATCGGCGCTCAAGGCGATCAAGGGATTCCGGCTTTGAGTCCATCTCCATGCGAATTTGGCTCGCCGCTTCGTCTACGAGGTCAATCGCCTTGTCAGGTAACTGCCGATCACTAATGTAACGATGCGACAACTTACCCGCAGCGATAATGGCACCATTGGTAATTTCAACACCGTGGTGAACTTCATAACGCTCCTTCAGCCCACGCAAAATCGCAATGGTGTCTTCAACCGTTGGCTCGTCTACAAGTACTTTTTGGAAGCGGCGCTCTAGGGCTGCATCTTTCTCTATGTACTCGCGATATTCGTCCAGAGTTGTAGCACCAACGCAATGCAACTCTCCGCGCGATAGTGCCGGCTTGAGCATGTTTCCGGCATCCATCGAACCTTCTGCCTTACCTGCACCAACCATGGTATGAATTTCATCGATGAACAGAATGATTTGGCCTTCCTGTTTAGAAAGCTCATTTAGCAAGGCCTTCAAGCGTTCTTCAAATTCTCCACGAAATTTAGCTCCAGCAATCAGCGCCCCCATATCAAGAGACAACACTCGCTTATCTTTTAAGCCTTCGGGCACTTCGCCATTTACAATGCGCTGCGCCAAACCTTCAACAATTGCAGTTTTACCAACCCCAGGCTCGCCAATAAGCACAGGATTATTCTTTCTGCGACGCTGTAACACTTGTATGGTTCGACGAATTTCGTCATCGCGGCCAATCACTGGATCCAATCTGCCCTCTGTCGCTCGAGCTGTTAAATCCACCGTATATTTTTCCAATGCTTCGCGATTTTCTTCCGCGCCCTGATCGTTCACCGCATCTCCCCCACGAACTTTCTCAATCGCAGCTTCAAGCGCCGCTTTTTCCACATGGTGTTTTTTAAAGACGGCACCCATAGC